>NZ_BAAASJ010000042.1:0-48862 GCF_039532825.1 Streptomyces vastus | reverse complement strand
GTAAGTTGCCTGCGCGTCACGACCATCTTCCTATCGGATCCGCCCTCCGAGCGGACCCGAATCGGCAAGATGATCACGACATCACACAGGCCCTAGTGCGTACCCGCTCGACGGCCCGTGCTCGCCGGGGGCGGGCGGCGGGTGCGTTCATGTCCGTATGCGTACTGCTCGCCGTCTCAGGGTGTTCGGTGGCCGGCGCCGACCCCATCGGCGAAGGTCCGGACACCCTGCGCGTCGTCCTGCCGGAGGAGCCGCCGACCCTCGAGCCCTGCGATGCCTCGCTCACCGCGACGGGCCGGGTGACGCGCGCCAACATCACCGAGGCGCTCACCGAGCGCGAGCCGTCCACGGGACGGCTGGAACAGGCCCTGGCCACCAAGTGGACCCGTACGTCGCCCACTTCGTGGACTTTCAAGCTCCGTAAGGGCGTCATGTTCCATGACGGCACACCGCTCACGGCTGAGGCGGCGGCGTTCTCGATCAAGCGCGCCACGGACTCGGACATCGACTGCAATGTCGACGGCTACATCTTCACGGACAGCGAGGTCACCGCAACTCCCGTCAATGACATGACACTTGAGGTCAGGACGGCGAGAAGCGCGCGGGTTCGCAGATTCCTGGAGGGGAACGAGCGAGAACTCGCGCGTCGGTCTGCCGATTTGGAAGCCCTGACACGCAGGTTCTGCATGTTCGTGGTTGGTCAGCTCTGGCAGCCGCAGTCGCCGCTGTGGAACGTCACGTAATTCCCCACCAGCGGCGTCGGCTTCCCCGCTCGAAAGCGGTAGCCGTCTCACCTCCGACCGGCGACCGAGCCCGAGCTCCCTGAAGAGGTGAAGAATGCGGTTGTTCCACGGCTGGGCCATGCGATGTCGTCAACGGCGAGAAACGGCTCGCCAGCCACGGTCGCGGGGGTTGCCCCGGTGAACGCCATGACGTCCCGATGCAGGTGGGACTGGTCGGCGTAGCCACTGTCGGCCGCGACTTTGGCCGCGCCTTCACCCGCGACCAGGCGGTGGGCGGCATGGTCGAAGCGGACCAGCTTCACGGCGCGTTTGGGCGGCAGGCCGAGCTGCGACCGGAACCGGGACCACAGCCGCTTACGGCTCCACCCGACCTCGGCCGCGAGTCCGTCAACCCGGGTCAGGCCACGGCTGACGACGATCCGGTGCCAGGCCCAGGCCACCTCCGGGTCCACCGGCGGCCCCGCCTCATGCCGGCAGGCGAGCAGTGCGTCTGTCAACGCGAAGCGATCCTGCCAGGACAAGACATCGCCGAGTTGCTCGCGGATCCGGGACGCCTCCCGGCCCCACAGGTCGCCCAGCGACACGACGGCGCCGTCGAGGTCGGCGGGGGAGACACCCAGAATCGCGCGTGCGATCACCGGGGACAGGCGCACCTGCACGCACTCGACGTTCTCTCCTCGCGCCCGGACCGCGCCTCCGGACCCGAGCCCGGGCCCAGCGACGATGCTTCCCTGCTGCTGCCGCCCGGGGGCACAGTCAAGGACGGGCGAGCCGGTGCCGAACTCCAGGAGCAGCGTCACGGCCGGGTGCGGGACCATCCGAAGCGCGTCCAGTTCACGGACACGGAACCCGGCCATGGTGAGACCGGCCACCCGGCTGGGCTGCTGCGGGCATGCGACGTCCCACACAGCCGCACCGTGCATGAACGTTTGCACCACCCCATGCTACGTGAGCCGACTGAGGGGAACATTCGTCCAATCCGCCGACGGGGACCAGCGGCGACAGTGGGCTCATGACTGTTTCTGACGGCGGACCGCACGTGAATGGCGGCGTCGAGGCCACCGAGAGTTCAACCCTGTTGCTGGACGACGGCGAGATCTACGTGTGCCAGGACGGCCCCCGCGACGCCCCCGCACTCCTGCTCATCCACGGGTCCGCATCCTCGACCCGCTCGTGGGACCCGCTGGTTCCGCTGCTGACCGGTTCTCACCGCGTCATCCGGATCGACCTGCTCGGGCACGGCCGGTCGGCCAAACCGGCCGACCGCAGCTACGCGATCCCGGACCAGGCACGTCGGGCCGGAGCGGTACTGGACCGGCTCGGCGTCGAGCACGCCGTGGTCGTCGGTCATTCCAGCGGCGGCGTTGTCGCCACCGCCCTCGCCGAACAGCGACCCGACCTAGTGACCGCGCTCGCGCTCATCAACACCGGACCCAGCCTGGACGCCTTCATCGCAACGGAGTCCGCCGTGATCGGCCTCTCGCAGTGGCCGCCGACCGACGAACAGCTCCAGCGGTTCGCGAGCACGGGTTTCAGCCGCGCGGGCTACCAGATCCCAGAAGAGCTCCTGGACGACGTGCGCGGTATGACCGGCCACTCGCTCACCACGTCGATGCGGGCCACCCGCTCCTACCTGGAGCAGCGGGCGCTGCCGGATCGGCTGACGGTCCTGGGCAACCCGCTACTGGTGATCTTCGGCGAGGACGACCGCAGATGGCGATCCTCATCCGCCTCCGATTACCGCGCCGTTCGGGGCGCAAGGGTCGAGCTGCTGCCCGGTCTCGGGCACTCGCCCCTGCTCGAGGATCCGCCGCGGACCGCCACCTCCCTGCTGGCCTTCACCGTGATCCACGCCGGGTGGACTGAATGAAAAGAAGGGGTGCCATGCGGATTCTCGTCTCCGGCGCCAGCGTCGCCGGTCCGGTGCTGGCCTACTGGCTCACCAGACACGGCTTCTCCGTCACTGTCGTCGAGCGCGCGCCGGCGCTGCGCAAGACCGGCGGCCACGCGGTCGACCTGTTCCGGCCCGCGATGAACATCTCGGAGAGGATGGGCGTGCTCCCGCGTGTCGAGGAGCGGGCCACCGGCACGAACCGGATGACCGTCTACCGGGAGGGCTCACGGCGTCCCGTCCGGGCGGACCTCTCCAAGATCTTCGGCGCCACCTCCGACCGGCACGTCGAGATCATGCGCGACGACCTGAGCGAGATCTACTACGACGCCGCACGCGACGACGTCGAGTACATCTTCGGCGACTCGATCACCGCGATCTCGCCCGATGGCGAGGTGAGGTTCGAGAATGCCGCGCCGCGCCGCTTCGACCTCGTCGTCGGCGCGGACGGGCTGCACTCCAACGTGCGCCGCCTCATCTTCGACGAGGAGTCCCGTTTCAACGCCTTCATCGGGGCTTACCTCGGGGTGCTGACCCTGCCGAACGTCTCCGGGCTCGACGGCGAGCTCCTCATCCACGTCGGCGTCGGCCGCACTGCCGGCATGTACGGCGCGCGGCACCTCGGCGACGCGCGGGCGTTGTTCCTGTTCCGGAGCGAGCGCGAACTCGATTACCACCACCGCGACGTGCCCCGGCAGAAGGAACTGCTGCGCGGTGCGTTCGCCGGCATGCACCCTGACGTGGACCGCTGGCTGGACGAACTCGACCGCACCCCGGCGTTCTACTTCGACTCGATCACCCAGCTCCACATGGACACCTGGTCGCAGGGAAAAGTGACACTCGTTGGCGACGCGGGCTACTGCCCCGGTCCGGCCGTCGGCGGCAGCACCACCCTGGCCGTCGTCGGCGCGTACGTCCTCGCCGGAGAACTGGCACGGGCGGGCGGCGACCACGAGCGTGCCTTCCCCGCCTACGAGCGCGTGATGGCGGCCCACGTGCACGGCAGTCGCACGGTCGCGCTGAGTGCGGCGAAGACCCTGATCCCCACGTCCCACCTCGGCGTGTGGGGACTGGCTCAGGGCGCCCGCCTGATCTCCGCCCTGCCCACGGGCCCCAGTCGGGCCCTCGTTCGCCTCACTACCAAGAGCGCACGCCTCTACAACTCCGTGACCGTCGACGACTACCTGCCGTCGCCCGCCGCATCAGGAGGCCGGGGCGACCCCGCGGGCGACCCCGGAGACGGCCTTGGGTCGGAGTGAGGAGTGCTCGCCGCCCTTCTGTCGGCCACCGACAGCTCGCAGCCCTCGCCCAGGCCACCGTTCACCGCGGCAACTTGGCTGTGCGCTCGGGGTGGGCGGTGCCGACGTAGCGCATGGCGGTCTGTTCGGTGATGCCGAAGAGCCTCATGAGCTTGAGCGGGTCGCTGGTGGCGAAGGCTTCGTCGAGGATGCGGTCCTGACGGAGTCTGTCGAGGGTCGGTCCCTTGGGCAGGACTTGGCCCAGGGTGCCCCTGTGCACGGCCGGGTGGTCCGGGTCGAGGGCGGTTTTCTGGGTCACCAGAAGGTGGGGGTTGGTGGAGGCGGGCCACCGCTGGTGGCGGTAGGCGAGCCAGTCGGTGAAGAGTCGGTGGGTGAGTTCCTCCAGGTAGAGGGCGTGTCGCAGTAGGCCACGGCGCAGTTCGAGGGTTCCGCAGGCGAGGTTCAGGTCGGTGGTAAGCGCGGTGCGGATCTCGGCGCCAGTGACGGCGTGGACGGCGGCCAGGGCGATGGTGAGCCGCGCGAACGGGGTTTCGGCTTGGTCGAGCAGGCCGGCCAGTTGGTCAGAGGGGACTGGCCGTGGGATGCCTGTCAAATCGCCCACGGCCAGGTGGCGGGTGGGGTCGCGGAAGACCACTTTCTTCTGCTTGAGCGCCCGGAACAGGCTGCGCAGTGCGACGGCGAGCTGTCGTCGGGCTGTCCCGGCCAGGTCGTCCAGCGCTTCCTGGAGGTGGTCGAGGGTGACTTCCCGAAGGGTCGTCATGCCGGCCTGCGTCCACGCGATGAGGGCCGGTTCGAGGTTGGTCAGGTAGCGACGGATGCCCTCCCAGCTGCGCGGCTCGCTCTCGCGAGGGCCTTGGCTGCGCAGCACATCTGACCATGCACGGACTTCCTCGGCGACGGGTTGCGGCAGTGCGTGGAGCGCGGTCTCGATCCAGACCAGATCGCGGTCACGGTGGAGCCTGGGGTCGTCGACAAGCAGGCCGCGGGCACGCAGGAACTGGCAAACGGGCTTGGCCGCGAGGTGTGTATCGAGTCGGGCCAGATCGTAGACGTCGCGCTCGTGGAGGGCGTTCTCGACTCCGAGCCAGTAGCCCAGGATGGTGAGGGTGCGGATGTTCTTGCGGAAGCCCGACGCCGGCTGGTCGCGGCGAAGCTCGGCGAAGTCCTCCACCATCGCGGCCGTCACGCCGGTCAGCGGCAATTCGCCCGGCGGCCGACTCCGTAGTCGAGCCAGCACCGGCGACCAGTCGCGGCGCATGGTGAAAAGGGCCTCCTGCCCCCGGCAGACCATCATCGCGGGCGTCATGTCCGCAGACTCCGGCACGGGTTCGCCGACGTGGAGCGGCAGGTACGGTCCGCCCACGCCAACGGGCACGTCGATCAACAGTTGCGTGGGCGACCTGGCGGTCGGTCCCGCCAGGTCGGCTTTGCGGTAGGGCTGACAGGTGCGGCACCGTGCCGTAGAACTCGCAGACCTCCACCACGGGCTTGATCAGCCCATCCAGTGTCGTCGGCGCCAGGCCTGCCGCGTCCCTTGCCCACTGGTACTCGGACAACGTGTCGAGGAAGAAGCTCTCCTCGTCCTGCACCGAGATCCGGGCCTGACGTCGTCGTTGGAGCGTGACGACATCCGCGAGACCGAACTCGACCGCCGCCGCCGGGTCGACCGGGACGGTCAGCTCCGGGGCGGCCCGGATGAGAGTGAGCACGCGACTTTCGGAATCTGCCACAAGGCAGCAAATTACGAGAGCCACACGCAGAACCTGAGAGTTACTGCTGAAACCTCACACGATCGAGCGAGGGCCGGGCAGTGTGGCTTCTACCTGGCGATATGCAGTGATAGTGCTCTCCAGCGTCCAGCGGGAACTCGCGCGTACTCCACTAAACCGGACCCGATCCTCCCGCTGCGCCTGTCCTTCGTCGAGATCGTGCCGACCACCACCAACCCCGGTGCCAGGGTGCGAGAGCCGGTCGGCACCGGCCCGTACCGGATCGACGAATGGAGCCAGGGCCGCTTTCTGCGCCTGAAGCGCTACCCCGGCTACTGGGGCAAGGCTCCTGAGTACGCCGCAGCGAAGTACGTATGGCGTGCGGAGGGCAGCGTGCGCGCGGCCATGGTCACCAATGGCGAGGCGCGCGGGCCAAGGCCGTTGAGCTGATGGAACGTGTGGGCATCCCGGAGGCCGGGTCACGCGTGGACGCGTATCCGCATCAGTTCTCCGGAGGCATGCGTCAGCGGCTGCTGATCGCCATGGCGGTGGCGCTGCGGCCGAAGGTTCTGCTCGCCGACGAGCCCACGACGGCACTGGACGTCACCGTGCAGGCTCAGATCATGGACCTCCTGCGGGAGTTGCGGAGCGAGCAGCAGATGGCGCTGGTCCTCATCACGCACGACCTCGGTCTAGCGGCCGAGCAGGCGGACCGGGTCGCCGTCATGTACGCGGGTACGGTTGTGGAGACCGGGCCGGTGGCCGAGGTGTTCGGCAAGCCCAACCACCCTTACACGCGAGGCCTGTTGGAATCCGTACCGGCCCAGCAGCACAAGGGATCCCGGCTCAGCTCCATACCCGGAGGCCCGCCCGATCCCCGCTCCGTCCCCTCCGGCTGCGCCTTCCGTACGCGCTGCCCGATGGCCCGCGACCTGTGCGCCACCCACCGGCCACGGCTCACCGGAACCGGAACCGACCGCGCCGCCGCCTGCCACTTCGGGAAGGAGCTGGCCGATGCCTGAGCCCGGGACCCTGCTGGAGGCCACCGGCCTGGCCAAGAGCTTCACGGTGCCGCGCACCGCGAAGGGCAGCACCAGGCTGCGCGCGGTCGACGGGGTGGACCTCGGCCTGGGGCGCGGCGAGACCCTCGGCCTCGTCGGCGAGTCCGGCTGCGGGAAGTCCACGCTGGCCAGGATTCTGCTGCGGCTGGAACGTCCCGACGAAGGCACCGTGCGCTTCGAGGGAGTGGACCCCTTCTCGTTGTCGGGCCGGCGGCTGCTCGACTGGCGGCGCAAGGTGCAGATGGTCTTCCAGGACCCGTTCGGGTCGCTCAACCCGCGGCTGTGCGCGGCGGATCTGATCGGCGAGCCCTGGCTGACCCACCGCGACCTCGTGCCCGCCCCGAAGCGTGCGGCGCGCGTAGCTGAGCTGCTGGAGATGGTCGGGCTGCGCGCGTCCGACGCGCGTCGCTACCCGCAGGAGTTCTCCGGAGGACAACGGCAGCGCATCGGCATCGCCCCCGCCCTGGCCCTGGAACCCGAGGTCATCGTCTGCGACGAACCCGTCTCCGCACTGGACCTGTCGATTCAGGCACAGGTGCTCAACCTGCTGGGCGATCTACGGGCCGAGCTGGGGCTGTCGTACGTGTTCGTCTCGCACGATCTGTCCGTCGTACGGCACGTCGCCGACCGCGTCGCCGTGATGTACCTGGGGAAGATCGTGGAGACCGGCCCGGCGGAGGAGGTCTTCGAGCAGCCGCGCCACCCGTACACGGCGGCGCTGCTGTCCGCGGCCCCCTCCCTGACGGCCGGCGGCAGAGCGAAGAAGCCCCGCATCCTGCTCACCGGCGAGATCCCCTCACCGGCCGACCCGCCGTCCGGCTGCCGCTTCAGGACCCGGTGCCCGCGCGCGGAGGACGTATGCGCCGAAGTCGTCCCGACGCCGACACCCGCCGCACCGGGCCATACGGCGGCCTGTCACTTCCCGCTTCAGGAGGTGTCCGCGCTCACAGGAGATCACCGGGCGAGCGCCTCCTGAACCGGGATGCCGGTCCGGCCCGCCGAAGACCGGCGCGGCCGACTGGCAAGGCCGCCAACTCGCCCCGGACGCCCACTCGTTCACCCGCCACGTCATTGGTATGGACCTATCCGTGATCACCGGCTAGGCTCTGCCCCGGCACGCACCGAGAGCGCTCTCACCGTTCTGCTGTTCCACCCCCACCTTGCTGGAACAACGAAGGGCTACTGCCTTGAGACGCACCACAACCATGCGTACCGGCCTGGCCACACTCCTCCTACTCGGCACCTGGGCCGGCGCGGGCACTCTGCCCGCCTCCGCCACCGACGCCACCACTGGCACCGGCACCACCCAGTCCGTCCGCACCCCCGAAGCTCCGGCCTCCCCCGCCCTCCTCTCCGCCATGCAACGTGACCTGGGCCTGACCAGGTCCCAGGCAGAGGCACGGCTGGCGGACGAGAAGGCGGCAGCAGCCGTCGAGACGAAGGCACGGCGGATCGCCGGAGCGGCATACGGAGGCTCCTGGTTCGACGCGGAGAGCGGCAAGTTGACCGTCGCCGTGACGGCCGCCGCCCCCGACGCCATCGTCGACGCCGTACGAAATAACGGCGCGAACGTCCGTACCGTCAAGCACAGCGCACGACAGCTCGGCGCGGTCAAGGCGCGCATCGACAAGCTGTCAGCGCCGGACGGCGTCAGCGGCTGGCGTGTCGACCCCCGGGCGAGCACGGTCGTCGTGAGCGTCGTCGGCGCACAGCGCGCCGACAACGATGTCGAGGAGTTCGTCGCGCGGGCCCGTGCGGCAGGACCAGTCACCGTCGAGGAGACCGACGAGATACCGCAGACCTTCGCCGCCGGAACCGTAGGCGGCGACCCCTACTACACCGGCAACGTCCGCTGTTCCATCGGGTTTTCGGTGCACGGAGGCTTCGTCACCGCCGGGCACTGCGGCCGGGCCGGAGCCGGTGTCAGCGGCTGGGACCGGTCGTACATCGGCAACTTCCAGGGGTCGTCGTTCCCGGAGAACGACTACGCCTGGGTCAACGTCGGAAGCGGCTGGTGGACGGTGCCCGTCGTGCTCGGCTGGGGCACGGTCTCCGATCAACTCGTCCGCGGCTCGGCGGAGGCACCCGTCGGTGCCTCCATCTGCCGGTCGGGTTCGACCACGCACTGGCACTGCGGCACCGTGCTCGGCAAGAACGAAACCGTCAACTACAGCCAGGGCGCGGTACACCAGATGACCAGGACCAGCGTCTGCGCCGAACCGGGCGACTCCGGCGGCTCGTACATCAGCGGCGACCAGGCACAGGGGGTCACCTCCGGGGGTACCGGCAACTGCAGCGGTGGCGGCCAGACCTGGTACCAGCCCGTGAACGAGATCCTCAACCGCTACGGCCTCACCCTGCACACGGCCTGATCATCCGCACCGCGGGCCGGTCAACGGGCTCCGTCACCGTGCTGGTGACGGAGCCCGTTCCAGCTCCATGGCCGTTTCCGCGACCGTTCTTGGACGGACGCGCGTTTTCAGAGCCTGCGCCAGCGTGCCATGGCGAACGAGAACGCCCCGAACAGGACCAGTCCGATCGCGACGCCCACCAGCAGCCACGACCCCATCGTCGTCTCGGTGAATGAACGCAGTGTGTCGTCCATGCCCTTGGCCTGACCCGGCTCGTACTCCACGGCCGCGCGGAGCGTGAAGACTCCCGCCGCGGCGAACACCAGACCACGTGCCGCACCGCCCACGACACCCGCCGTGTCGACCAACCGGCGTGTCTGTGGCGGAATTTCACCGAGCCGCAGATGCTTCCGATACCGGCGTGCCACGGCCCGGACGCCGATCACCACACCCGCGCAGGCGACAGCGGCACCGGCCACCCCCATGAACCACTGCCCCCCGGGCAGCTCCAGGACCCTCGCCGTCACATCGCGCGAGCGCCCGTCGCTGGACCCGCTGCCGCTGCCCCGGGCGCCCGCGGCGAACGAGAGCACCGAGTAGGCGACGAACCCGTAGAAGACGGCGCGAGCCGCCGACGACAGACGCTTCTTGCCGGTGCGGCCGTCCGGGCCCGCCGCGCCGAACAGCGCTTCGGACAGCCGCCACAGGGCCATGCCGCACAGTCCGGCGCCCAGGGCCCACAGCAGGACGGCCCCGAAGGGCTGTTCGGCGACCTCTGCGAGCGCGCCTCCCTGGTCCGCCTGCCGCCGGCCACCGCCGAAGGCGAACTGCAGCGCCAGCATGCCGACCAGCAGATAGAGGACCCCGCGTGCGGTGAACCCCGCCCGCCCGGCGCCCTCGGTCAGTGGCCCCGCCGCCCGGCGAGTCCCGGCCTGGTTCCTCCATATCGACGTACTCATCGACGTACGCGAGTGCATCACGGCCTCCCCCGAACAGGTGCCCCGACAGGGACATACGACACTCGGGACAGCCCGGCCGGAGTGGGGCGGTACACCCCGATTCCGGAGCGAAGAGGAGCGATCGAACATACGATGGGCATGCATTGGCCGGTGCTGCGGTGAGACCGCACCAGGACGCCGGCCCCTCGGGGTGGGAGACGAATGGCACAGGGCGCCGAAGCAAGCCGGACCGTCATCCTGACCGTGGACGACGACCCGGGGGTCTCGCGTGCCGTGGCCCGCGACTTGCGGCGTCGTTACGGCGAGGCGTACCGGATCGTGCGCGCGGAGTCCTCGCAGAGCGCTCTGGAAGCCTTGCGTGAGCTGAAGCTGCGCGGTGATCTGGTGGCGGTGATCCTGGCGGACTACCGCATGCCGCAGATGAACGGGATCGAGTTCCTGGAGCAGGCCCTGGACGTGTACCCGGCCGCACGCCGGGTGCTGCTGACCGCGTACGCGGACACGAACGCGGCCATCGACGCGATCAACGTCGTCGACCTCGACCACTATCTCCTCAAGCCCTGGGATCCGCCGGAGGAGAAGCTCTATCCCGTCCTGGACGATCTGCTGGAGGCGTGGCGATCCTCCGATCACCGGCCGGTGCCGATCACGAAGGTCGTCGGGCACCGTTGGTCGGCGCGCTCGTCGGGGGTGCGGGAGTTCCTGGCGCGGAACCAGGTGCCGTACCGCTGGTACTCGTGCGACGAGCCGGAGGGCCGGCGGCTGCTGGCCGCCGCCGGGCAGGACGAACAGCGGCTGCCGCTCGTGGTCACCGCGGACGGCACCGCGCTCGTCGAGCCCGAGGATCCGGAGCTGGCCGACCGGGTGGGTCTTGCCACGACGCCGACTGCCGACTTCTACGACCTCGTCGTCATCGGCGGCGGTCCTGCGGGGCTCGGCGCGGCCGTGTACGGAGCCTCGGAAGGGCTGCGGACCGTGCTCGTGGAGCGGACGGCCACCGGCGGGCAGGCCGGGCAGAGCTCCCGTATCGAGAACTATCTCGGTTTCCCGGACGGCGTGTCCGGCTCCCAGCTCACGGAGCGGGCCCGGCGTCAGGCGGCGAAGTTCGGGGCCGAGATCCTGACCGCGCGCGAGGTGACCGGTCTCGAGGTCAGCGGCGCGGCGCGCACCGTGCGGTTCTCCGACGGCTCTGCGGTCGCCGCGCACTGCGTGATCCTGGCGACCGGCGTGACGTACCGGCAGCTGGCGGCGCCCGGAGTGGAAGACCTGACCGGATGCGGGGTGTTCTACGGTTCGGCGCTGACCGAGGCCGCCGCCTGCCAGGGACACGACGTGTACATCGTCGGCGGCGCCAACTCCGCCGGGCAGGCCGCCATGCATCTGGCCAAGGGCGCCAAGTCGGTCACCCTGCTGGTCCGCGGCGTGTCCCTGTCCGACTCGATGTCGCACTACCTGATCCAGCAGATCACGGATGCGCCCAACATCTCGGTGCGTACGGGCACGGTTGTCGAGGCGGCGCACGGCTCGGACCATCTGGAGCAGCTCACCCTGCGCGATGTGGAGAGCGGGCACACCGAACTCGTCGACGCGCAGTGGATGTTCGTGTTCATCGGCGCGGCTCCGCTGACCGACTGGCTGGGGGGCACGGTGCTCAGGGACGACCGCGGATTCATTGTCGCCGGGCCCGATCTGACCGCCGACGGGAAGCCACCGGCGGACTGGGAGCTGGACCGGCCGCCGTACCACCTGGAGACCAATGTGCCCGGAGTCTTCGTGGCGGGCGACGCGCGCGCCGAGTCCGCCAAGCGTGTCGCCTCCGCCGTCGGCGAGGGAGCCATGGCCGTGATGCTCGTCCACCGGTATCTGGAGCAGTCGTGAGCGGGCAGCCGATGCCGTGCGACGCCGCGGAGCTCGGCACACTGTTCCTGTTCGAGAAGCTGGACGCCGATCAGCTGGCGCGGCTGTGCCGCGAGGGCCGGGTGGAGAGGTTCGAGCCCGGCTATGTGTACCAGGAGGGCGAGCCGGCCACCTGTTTCTTCGTACTCCTCGAAGGCACGCTGGTGATGTCGCGCCGGGTCGGAGCCGACGACGTGGAGATCAGCCGCACCTCCCAGCGCGGGGTGTACGCGGGTGCCATGCAGGCCTATCTCGCCGCACCGGATCAGGCGCGCTACAAGGGTTCCCTGCGGGTCACCGAGCCTTCGCGGTTCTTCATCCTGCCCGCCGAGACGTTCGCCGCGGTCCTGCGGGACTGGTTCCCCATGGCCGTACATCTGCTGGAAGGGATGTTCTTCGGCAGCCAGAACACCCAGCGGACGATCAACCAGCGCGAGCGGCTGCTGGCGCTCGGCTCGCTGTCCGCGGGGCTGACGCATGAGCTCAACAATCCGGCGGCAGCCGCGGTGCGGGCCACCTCGACGCTGCGGGACCGGGTCGCACACATGCGGCACAAGCTCGGTGTCATCGCCGCGGACCCGTACAACCGTGAGGCGTTGAAGACGCTGATCGACATCCAGGAGAGCACGGCCGAACGCGTCGCCAAGGCACCCGCCCTGAGCCCCCTCGAAGCCTCCGACCGCGAGGACGCGCTCACCGACTGGCTCGACGATCACGGCATCGAGGGCGGGTGGCGGATCGCCCCGACGTTCGTGCAGGCCGGGCTCGACACCGACTGGCTGGAGAGGGTCGCGGCAGCCGTGGACCCGGAGATGCTGCAGGGGGCCGTGGGCTGGCTCAACTACACGGTCGAGACCGAGCTCCTCATGAACGAGATCGAGGACTCCACGACCCGTGTCTCGAACCTCGTGAACGCGGCCAAGCAGTACTCCCAGCTCGACCGGGCGCCCTACCAGGTCTGCGATGTGCACGAACTCCTCGACAGCACGCTGCTGATGCTGTCCGGGAAGATCGGCTCGAGTATCAAGGTCGTCAAGGAGTACGACCGTACGCTGCCGAGGATCCCCACGTACCCCGGTGAGCTCAACCAGGTGTGGACGAACATCGTCGACAACGCGGTCTCCGCGATGAACGGCGCGGACGGCGAGGACACGCTGACCGTGCGGACGGCCCTGGAGCGGGAGCAGTTGCTCGTCGAGTTCCGCGATACCGGGCCCGGGGTGCCGGAGGAGATCCGCGGCCGCATCTTCGATCCGTTCTTCACGACGAAGCCCGTGGGTGAGGGCACCGGTCTCGGTCTGGACATCTCCTGGCGCATCGTGGTGAACAAGCACCACGGGCACCTGGAGGTGCAGTCCGTGCCCGGCGACACGCGTTTCCGGGTCTTCCTTCCGCTCACGGCCACGGATCCCGAGCCCTCTGCTGCGGATCCCGGGCCCCCTCAGGAGGCGTCATGACCAGTCCGGCGGCTATCGATCCCGGCGTTCCGCCGAGCGGCACCGGATGCGTCGAGTGCGGTGCGGCCGGCGGCTGGTGGGTCCATCTGCGGCGGTGCGCCCAGTGCGGCCACATCGGCTGCTGCGACAGCTCCCCCGCGAAGCACGCCACGGCCCACTTCCGGGCCACGGGCCATCCGGTCGTCCGCAGTTTCGAACCGGGTGAGGCCTGGTTCTGGAACTACGAGACCTCCGAGCTGTACGAGTCCGGCCCCGCCCTCGCTCCCCCGGTCAGCCGCCCGTCGGACCAGCCCTCGCCCGGGCCCGCGGGCCGGGTTCCGGCGAACTGGGCGGACACGCTGGGCTGAAGCGGCCCGGCGTGCCGGTCGCCTGGACGAGCGGGAGGAAGGCCGCAGCGATGATCGATCCGAGACATCCGCGAGATCCGCGAGATCCGCTAAAGACGCCGACGTACCCGGGCTCAGCCGGGTCCGCCCGTTACCTGCCCATCGCCGAGCACGGGCTGATCGGCGACCTGCGCACCGTCGCGCTGGTGGGCACCAACGGCACGATCGACTGGTACTGCTGTCCGTCCTTCGACGCTCCGAGTGTCTTCGGCTCGATTCTCGACGCGGACCGCGGCGGGTGCTTCGAGCTCGCCGCCGCCGTGCCGGCGACGACGAAGCAGTTCTACTTCCCGGACACCAACGTGCTCATCACCCGCTTCCTCACCGAGGACGGGGTGGGCGAGGTGCAGGACTTCATGCCGGTCGCCGACGAGACGGCCGCGGCGACGGAGGCCGACCGGCACCGGCTGATCCGGCGGGTGGTCTGCGTACGGGGGTCCATCCCGTTCCGCGCCCGGATCGCACCGCGGTTCGGTTACGGGGCGCAGCCCCACACCCTGCGGCAGCTCGACAACGTGACGCTGTTCGAGTCCGCCGGCCTCTCGCTCGCCCTGACCTCCACCGTTCCGGTCGAGTGCGACGACCTCGACGTGACCGCGGAGTTCAAGCTCGGCCAGGGCGAGGCCGCGGTGTTCGCGCTGGACCGGGTCGACGGCGGCATCGAGGCGCGCGGCTGCCCGCACATCGAGGCGGAGGAGCAGTTCGCCGCCACGGTGGCGTTCTGGCGGAACTGGCTGTCCGCCTCTCAGTACCGCGGCCGGTGGCGGGAGATGGTGCACCGTTCCGCACTGACCCTCAAGCTGCTCACCTACGCCCCGACCGGCGCGATGGTGGCCGCGCCGACGACCAGCCTGCCCGAGCAGTTGGGTGGCGAGCGCAACTGGGACTATCGGTATCTGTGGGTTCGGGACGCCGCCTTCTGCGTCTACGCACTGCTGCGGCTCGGCTTCAGCAGCGAGGCCAAGGCGTTCATGGACTTCCTGTCCGCGCGCGTCGACCGGAGCGGCGGGCCCTCGGGCCCCCTGCAGATCATGTACGGCATCGACGGGCGCAACGAGCTGCCCGAGCGCGAACTGGACCACCTGGAGGGACACCGGGGCTCCGCACCGGTACGCGTCGGCAATGACGCGGCCGGCCAGCTGCAGCTCGACATCTACGGAGCGCTCATCGACTCGGTCTACCTCTACGACAAGTGGGGGCAGCCCATCTCCAGCGACCACTGGGACGCGGTCTGTGCCCTGGTCGACTGGGTCTGCGAGCACTGGGACCAGCCCGACGAGGGCATCTGGGAGACGCGCGGCGGGCGAAAGAAGTTCCTGTACTCCCGCCTGATGTGCTGGGTGGCCATCGAACGCGCCATGCGTATCGCCCGGCGCCGTGGCCTGCCCGCCGAGCTGACCCGCTGGGGGCAGGTCCGCGACACGATCTACCGGCGGATCATGGACAAGGGCTGGTCCGCGAACCGGCAGGCGTTCGTCCAGCACGAGGACGACCATGTGCTCGACGCCGCGGTACTGATGATGCCACTGGCGAAGTTCGTCTCCCCCAGCGACCCGAAGTGGCTCTCCACCCTGGACGCGCTCAGCGCCGACCTGGTGTCCGACTCGCTCGTCTACCGCTACGACCCCCTGGTCAGCCCGGACGGTCTGAGCGGTCAGGAGGGCACCTTCTCCATCTGCTCCTTCTGGTACGTCGAGGCACTCACCCGCGCCGGCCGGCTCGACGAGGCGCGGCTGACCTTCGAGAAGATGCTCACCTACGCCAACCACCTCGGCCTGTACGCCGAGGAGATCAGCCACACCGGCGAGCAGCAGGGCAACTTCCCGCAGGCCTTCACGCACCTGGCCCTGATCAGCGCCGCGTTCAACCTCGACCGGGTGCTCGGCTGAGCAGTTGGAGGCGGTCTTGAGTGTCGGAGGTGCGTGCCAGGATGGTTCCGTGCCGACCACCGCATTCACCACGCCGTTCATCGGGCGCGAGGACGAACTCTCCCGTCTGACCCGGGTATTGGAGCGTGCCCGGGCGGGTGAGGCGCGTGCCGTGCTGGTGGCGGGGGACGCCGGTGTGGGCAAGACGCGCGTGCTGGCCGAGGCCGCCGGGCACGCGGCGGAGACGGGCATGAGCGTTCTGACGGGGCACTGCGTCGACCTCGGTGATGTCGGCCTGCCGTATCTGCCGTTCACCGAGGTCCTCGGCGTGCTCACCGCCGACGACCGGTTCTCCGCCATCCTGGCGAGGCATCCCGTGGTCGGCCGGCTGCTCGGCGACGGCGGTAGTGCCGTACGGGACGCGGGCAGCCGGCTGCAGCTGTTCGAGGACATGGCCGCTCTGCTGGCCGACCTCTGCGAGGTCACGGCACTGCTGCTGGTGCTGGAGGACCTGCACTGGGCCGACCAGTCTTCCCGCGACCTGCTGCGCTTCCTGCTCAGCCGGGGCATCCTCCAGTGGCCTGCGGGCGGCACTCCCACCCACCGCCTGGCGCTCTTCGCGTCGTACCGGGCTGACGATCTCCACCGCCGCCACCCTCTGCGCCCCCTGCTGGCCGAGCTGGTGCGGCTGCCCGCCGTCGACCGCCTCGAGCTGCGGCCGCTGCCCGATCCCGAGGTGGCCCGGCTGGTACGCGCCCAGCGGGCCGCTCCGCTGCCGGAGGCCACCGTCCGCCGCATCGTCGAGCGCGCCGAGGGCAACGCCTTCTACGCGGAGGAACTGCTCGCCGCCACCGCGGACACCCTGCCCGGCGGATCCACGCCGGCGTCGGCCGTGCCCAGCGGCCTCGCCGATGTCCTCCTCATCCGTTTCGAGCAGCTGTCCGCCACCGCCCAGCAGGTACTGCGCACGGCGGCCGTCGCCGGGCGCCGCGTCGAGCACGAGCTGCTGCACGACGCCGTCGGCCTGCCCGAGCCGGAGCTGGAGTCGGCGCTGCGCGAGGCCGTCGGCCGACAGCTCCTCGTCCCCGGCGAGGAGGACACGTACTCCTTCCGGCACGCCCTCATCCGCGAAGCCGTCTACGCCGATCTGCTGCCGGGCGAGCGGGTGCGGCTGCACCGAGCGTTCGCCCGGCTGCTCGCCGGGCGGGGCCACAAGGCCGAGAGCGCGGCGGAGCGCGCCCACCACTCCCGCGAGAGCCACGACCTGGCCGACGCCCTCGCGGCCTCCCTCGAGGCCGCCGACCACGCCGCGCGGATCGGCGCGCCCGCCGAGGAACTCCGCCACCTCGAAGCCGTCCTCGACCTGTGGCCGGCGGTGCCTCGTTCCGCTCTGCCGGACGGCGTCCCCGACACGGTGACACTCACCCTGCGTGCCTCGGGTGCGGCCGCCCACGCCGGCGAGACCCACCGGGCGGTCGCACTCACCCGCGCCGCGCTCGCCGGCGTCGGCTCGGACACGGACGCCGAACTCGCCGTCCGCGTCCGGTACACCCTCGCGGGCAATCTGATACGGGCCGACAGCCTGCAAGCAGCTTTCACCTACAGCAGCGAGGCACTCGCCCTGATCTCCGCGGAGCCCGAGTCGCCCACCTGGGTGTGGGCCGCGGCCACCCATGTCATGGCGGCGCGCCATGTGGGCGAGGACGAGGTCGCCCGCCGGGTCGGGCGCCGGGCCCTGCGCGTCGCCGAGGCACTCGACGTGGCCGACGCCCAGGCCGATCTGCTGATCTCCCTGACCAGTCTCGAAACACACAATCGCCGCACTCCGGAAGGGCGTTCCCGGCTACGGGAGGCGCGGGAGCTGGCCCGTCGGGCCGGCAACGTCCCCGTCGAGATGCGCGCGCTGTTCAACCTCGCCATCGGGTCGTACGAATCCGGCGACCCGGACGAGTGCCTCACCTGGCTCTCCGGCGGACTGGAGCGCGCGGGGCGCGCCGGGCTCCTCTACTCGCCGTACGCACTGGAGCTGCTCTACCTGCGCACCGTGGTGCTCTACACCCTGGGCCGCTGGGACGAATGCGTCCGATCGGCGGCCGTCGAAGCCGAACGGCTGCCGACAGCGAGCGGTTTCGCGATCGGCCCCGCGCTGTACGTGGCACTGGCCCGCGGCGATCACACGGCCGCCGAGCGAGCCCGCACCCTCCTCGACGGACCCTTCGACTGGATGGCCACCCTCGTCGCGGGCATCGTGCTCACCGACGCCGCGGCCCTGCGGGGCGAGCCGGAAGCGGCCGTCGAGCGGGTCCGCACGACGGTGGCAGCGCTCACCGACGACTCCGTGGCCGAACGTCCCAATGCCGCCGTCCGGCTCGCGGCCCTCGCCCTGTCCGCCGTCGCGGACACGGCCGTTCAGCTGCGGCTGACCGGCGACGCGGCGGGGGCTCGCCGCTGGACGGACACGGCGACGGAGCTGGTGGAGCTGGCCCGGGCCACGGCCGCCAAGGGCGAGGACGGTGAACGGCAGGGCCCGGAGGCTCTGGCCTGGCTGGCCCGCGCGGAGGCGGAATGGGCACGGGCCACCAGCGGGCCGGATGTCGAAGCCTGGCAGGAAGCCGTCGCCGCGTTCGGCTACGGGGATGTCTACGAGCGGGCCCGCTGCCAACTCCGCCTCGCGGAGGCATTGGTGGCGGCAGACCGCCGCGAAGAGGCCGCCGAGCAGGCGCGCGCCGCGCGGGACACGGCCGACCGGCTCGGCGCCGTGCCGCTGCGCGACAGTGTGGACGCACTCATCCGACGGGGCCGCCTCGCGGAGACCCCACCCACGGCGGCCGGGGTCCCCGCGCTGACCGCCCGCGAGAACGACGTCCTGCGACTCCTCGCCCGCGGACGCACCAACCGCCAGATCGGCGAGGAGTTGTTCATCAGCGGCAAGACGGCGAGCGTCCATGTCTCCAACATCCTCGCCAAGCTCGGCGCCGCCAGCCGCACCGAAGCCGTGGCTCTCGCCTACCGCGAGGGTCTGATCGAGCCCGGGACGATCACGTCCGGCTGAAGGCTGGGACGGTCGTGCTGCGGGAGCGGGCCGCCGTCACAGCTCATGCTCCGTGACGCAGCATCCGCATCTGTTCTTCCAGCGGGGCCAGACCGACGTCGCGACGGCGTTCGTCGAGGGTGTCGGGGCAGCGGGTCGGGTACGGGCGGAACGTCGACGGGTCGATGCGCGTGCCGTAGTACTGCGGCTGGCCCAGTTCGACGGCGCAGTGGTCGGCGATGTAGGCGTGGTGCAGGGCGGGGCAGCGGCCGTCCGCCGTGGCCTGGGCGATCAGGTCGCGGCAGCTGAGCTGGAAGTCGAGATCCGGGGCGTGCAGCAGAATCATCAGAGCCGCCGTCGACGCCTCCGCGCCCACCAGGTCGGCGGTCGGCCAGGCGTGCCGGCGGACGATCGCCTTGAGCGCCTCGGCGTTGTCCTTGCGGCAGTCGAGGATACGGCGGCGCAGGCCCGGCGTGCGATTGCGCTGCGCCTGACGCATGAGCAGTTGTTCCTCCTCCGCCCTGCGGACGAGTTCGCGGGCGAGGGCGGAGGCCAGCGCGGGAAGCACCCCCGTGCCCCGGTCCTGGGGTGCGTCGTGCGCCAGAGCGGCGTGTTCCTCGTGTTGCTCGTCGTGTGGCGCGTCCTGGGTCAAGTGCCTTGAAGCACCGATGCCGTTCATGAGGGCTCCCGAAGCGTCAGCGTGAACCACACGCTCTTGCCCGTGGTGCCGGAGGCGGGCCGTGCGATGCCCCAGTCGTCGGACAGTGCGGCCACGAGGGCGAGTCCGCGTCCGGACTCCTCGGCCACCTCCGCCGCACGCAGCCGTGGCAGCGCCGGCGAGCGGTCGGCGACCGTCACGCGTACGTCGTGGCCGGCGCGCTCGACGGTGACGGTGACGGTGTCGCCGGAATCGGAACTCCCGTGTCTGACGGCGTTGGCGAACAGCTCACCCGTCGCGAGGACGGCGTTGTCGAGCTGCTCCGGCGTCAGGGGCAGGGAGGTGAGGTGCGCGGCGACGGCGCGGCGCACAGTGCAGGCGCACGACGGCTGGGCGGGGACCACGGTACGCAGGAGGCCGGGAGGTCCACCGACCGCGACGGGGACGACCTCACCGGGCCGCGCCCGGCCCGGTTCACCGACCCGGTGCGGGCGTGACGCGTACGCACGGCCGGCCTCCATCACAGCGGCGGCCAGCACCTTGTGGGCCCCGGCGGGGCCCTTGGCCGGACTCCTCGATTGTCCGTCGGTCACGGTGGCCATCCCGGTCTCGCATCACGGTGCGCGGCATCCCGTACCTGCCTCGCGATCAACTCCCATGCAGCCGTGCACGGTTGACCGCCTTCGCCGCTGACTGTGCGACAGGTCACTCGATCACTATGACGGGCTGCACATGCAGCCCGCAACACGCGTTCTGATAATTTCAGAACTATTCGTATCTCCCTGTCTCTGTCAGTGCCGACGTGGCACACTGCTCGCTGTGACGGCCGTTCCGGGAGGGTGGACGTGAGCGACAACCGCTCTGGCGGCAATGCGCCGACAGTCCTGCGGATGGTTCTCGGCAAGCGGCTTCGGCAACTGCGGGAGCAGGCCGGGGTGTCGTTCGAGGACGCGGCACGGGCCATCGAGGTGACCCCTCTGACGGTCCGGCGGATCGAGAAGGCCGAGGTCGGCCTTCGTATCCCGTACGTAAAGGAGTTGCTGCGCACCTACGGGGTTCCGGCGGCGGAGATCGACGACTTCCTCGCCCTGGCCAGGGAGGCCAACCAGCCCGGCTGGTGGTACAAGTACCGCGACGTACTGCCCGAGTGGTTCAGCGCCTACGTCAGCCTGGAGAGCGAAGCCAGCGTCATCCGTCTCTACGAACCCCACTACGTCCCGGGCCTGTTGCAGACCCACGACTACGCCACCGCACTGATGCGGGTGGGATTTCGCAACGAGTCGAAGGAGGACATAGAGCGCCGTGTCACGCTGCGCCTCAAGCGCCAGGACCTGCTCGCCAAGCCGGAGTCACCCGCCATCTGGGCCGTCCTGGAAGAGAGCGTGCTGCGCCGACCGGTGGGCGGTCGTGAGGTGATGCAGGCTCAGATAGACCGGCTGGAAGAGGCGTTGGACCTGCCGAAGGTCCGGATCCAGATCATCAGCCTCGACACAGGAGCACATCCCGGCGCGTACGGCCCGTTCCACTACTTCCGTTTCGGTTTCTCCGAGCTTCCCGACGTCGTCTACACCGAAAGCCTCGCCGGCGCGGTCTATGTCGATCAGCCCGCCGACGTCGTCACGTATCTCGAAGTAATGGACCGGATGTCCGTGCAGGCGGAACCGGTCGCTCGAACCAGGGCCATCCTGGGTAAATTGCGCAAGGAGTTGGACGAATGAACGACAAGGGCCCCATCTACAGCGGCATGCCGGCCACCGACCTGGGCACCGAGGGCTGGCACAAGCCCTGGAGCGGCACGAACGGCGGGAGCTGCGTCGAGGCCAAGCGGCTGCCCGACGGCAGCGTCGCCGTCCGCCAGTCCACGGACCCGGAGGGTCCCGCGCTGATCTACACCCGTGACGAGATGCTGACGTTCCTGGACGGCGCGAAGTCCGGCAAGGCAGACTTCCTGGTCGCCTGAGGTACCACCGGAAAACCCGCACGCGGACTCCCCTCGTGCGGGTCGTCCGGTCACACTGAGGAAGTCGGTCGTCCGGAGGGAGTGGTATGCACACGCTCCATCAGGCCGTCGCCCAGTGCCGAACGCTGGTCGTCGAAGGCCCTGACGGTATCGGCAGGAGCGGTCTGCTCACCGAACTCGCCCGCCACGGGTTCCTCATCAGACGCGCACGAGAACAGTTACACCAGGTGGACCCGTGCCGCCCGTACCGTGAACTCCTCGCCGCACCGGGCCTGTTGGCCGTCAACGGCAGCATCATCCACGAACTCGTCTACGGTCCGCTGCGCCGGGGACACTCCCGGGTGACCTGGATCCAGGCCCTCGACTTCGCCGAAGCGGTCGCCGAACGTGACGGCGCCCTCGTGCATCTGACGGCACCTCAGGACCAGACGGTGTCTCAAAGACAGCAGGACATGGAAGGCGCCGAGGAGATTCGCGCGTACGAGCGGGCCTTCCGCACCCTCGCCCGGCACGTCCCCGTCGTCACCGTGGACATCGCCGGCCTCGGCCCTCCGATCCGTGCGCCTGCCTCGTCCCCTTTTCAACTGGGGCAAGGCACAGGGAAGTTGACGGTAGGTTGAGCACAGACCCGTGACGCACGGCAGGAGAACTCAGATGGCAGAAGCCCAGTCCCACCCCGACCAGGACGCTCTGTCCAAGATCGACACCACGGTGCCGCATTCGGCCCGGATCTGGAACTACTGGATGGGCGGGAAGGACAACTACGAGGTCGACCGGGTGGCGGGCGACGCCTACCGCGAGACCGCACCGAACATCGAGACCATGGCACGCGCCTCCCGTGACTATCTGATCCGCACGGTGACCTTCGTGGCCGGTGAGCTCGGCATCCGCCAGTTCCTGGACATCGGCACGGGCCTGCCCTCGTACGACAACACCCACCAGGTCGCCCAGCGTGTCGCGCCCGAGTCGCGCATCGTCTACGTGGACAACGACCCGCTGGTGCTCCGGCACGCCCAGGCCCTGCTGACCAGCACCCCTGAGGGCGTCACCAACTACATCGACGCGGATCTGCACGAGCCCGAGAAGATCATCGCGCAGGCCGGCGAGATCCTGGACTTCGCCAAGCCCGTCGCACTGATGCTCATGGGCATCCTCGGCCACATCCAGGACTACGAAGAGGCCAAGTCGATCGTCAGCCGCCTCCAGGCCGCGCTCCCGTCAGGCAGTTACTTCGTGCACTACGACAGCACGGACACCGACACGGCACTCAAAGAGGCCCAGGAGGGCTACGACGACACGGGCGCCATTCCGTACGTCCTGCGCAGCCCCGAGCAACTCGCCGCGTACTACGAGGGACTTGAACTGCTGGAGCCCGGCATCGTGTCGTGCCCCCTGTGGCGCCCGGAGCCCGGGACGTCGCCCGAGCCCACGGACGTCTACGGCGGCGTGGCCCGCAAGCCGTGATGCCGCGCCGATCAGTTGATCAGGAGCCTGTGGCCGGCTGGATGTTCTGGTTGAGCCGGAACAGGTTCCGCGGATCACGGTCGGCCTTCACGCGTGCCAGGCGGGCGTAGTCGTCGCGGTAGCTCGCGCGTACGCGCTCCTGACCCTCGTCCATCAATTCAGGCAGCAGGTAGGGGCAAGACACGTACGGGGCGTTCCGGACCGCGCGCGTGCGCATCTCCTGGCCCGCACACGCCGGAGCGGCCGTACGAAGCGCCGTGCGGGGACACTTCGGACGGCCGCCTTCACCGTGGGAGGACCACTTGCGGGTGGGGCCTACCTGTAGGTGATGTCCGAGTTGCTGTACTTGCAGTTCGTGCTGTCGGGACCCGTTCCGACGGCGGTGTTGTTGTTGTACTTCTGGCAGGGGATGACCTTGCGGCCGGCGTCGTTGAGGATCGTGATGCCCCTCAGCGTCGCCACGTCATTGCGGTTGACGTTGATGCCGACCAGGCGCGCGGTGGATCCGGTGCCGGTCACCTCGATGTTGCTGAGGTTGACCTTGCGCGTGTGCTGCGTGGAACAGTCGCCGCACGAACGGTAGAGCGTCTTGAACTCGCTGACGGCGAAGTTGGAGATGTTCACCGTGCCGGGGCCGTTGTGCTGGAAGACCTTGTCGGCGGCCTTCTTGGCTCCACCGCCGATCACGTTGTAGGTGGAGCCGCCACGGAAGGTGGCGGCGTCCTCGCCGACGTCCGCCCACCACACGTTCTGCAGGGTGCAGTTGCCCTCGCAGTGGATGCCGTCGGCGCCGGGCGCGCCGATGATGACGTTCTTCAGCGTCGCGCCGGCCGCGAGCTTGAAGATCGGGTCCTGGCCCTCCTCCTGGCCGTCGCCGGCCAGGTCCCCGGTGCCGTAGAACTGCTTCATGCCGTAGTCCTTGGTGCCGGACACGGAGATGGTGGAGGAGGTCCCCTGGCTGCCGTTGGGGGTCGGCCAGGTGGCGGCGCTCGCCGGGGGCGCGCCGAGTGTCATGATCATGACAGAAGAGACGCCGAGTGTGGCCAGTCCGCTGGTCAGTGCGCGCCGGCGGGCGCGCGGCTTTGCTGGTGAAGTCATGTCCCGATGCCTTCTTCCAGTTGGGGGTTGATCAGATCTTTCCGGCGCCCGCGCCGGCCGTCACCGAGGCGACGACGGACGAGGCGGGCTCGGCGGTGTAGCTGTAGGGCGGGTTGGTGAAGCTGCCGACCTGTGAGACCTCGGTGACGGCTCCGCCGAGGTCGTTGCCGCGCAGGTTGGCGTATCCGTCCACGTCGCTGCTGCGGTTCGTGGTGACCGCGATCTTCGTCGAGCGGAAGACGTTGTTCTCGACGAGCATCTGGGCGCCCATGCGCGAGTGGCAGGCGGTGTCGGCTCCGGCCACGTAGTTGTTGTAGAAGTGCCCGGTGCCGAAGCGCAGGCTGGGGATGCGCGAGTAGACGTTGCTGAAGTGGTTGTGGTGGTACGTCACCTTCAAGTGGCCGGTGTCCTCAGAGGCGTTGTTGTCGCTGTGGCCGACGAGTGAGCCCTTGAAGTGGTCCTTGAAGGTATTCCAGGACACCGTCACATGGTCGGAGCCGTGGTTGATGTCCAGCAGCCCGTCGTAGTAGTCCTTGTCGTGATCACGGTCCGCCGAGAAGGAGTTGTGGTCGATCCACACCTTCGTCGACTCCTGGACGGTGATCCCGTCGGAGGGCTTGAGCGGCTTGCTGATGTTGAGGTTCCGGACGACGACGTTGGCCGCCTCCTTGATCCGCAGCCCTCCGCCGGTGAATCCGGACGACGAACCGACGCCCAGCACCGTGGTGTTGGAGCCGATGTCGACCTGACCGCTCAGCGAGATCAGGCCGTTGACCCGGACCACCTTCGCCGATCCGCCCGTGACGGCCGTCTTGAAGGCGGCCAGGGTCGACACGGTCACCGGTGTGGCGCTGCCGCCGCCCGTGGTCCCGGCGCCGAAGCCGATGGGGGCGCTCTCGGCGGCGCCGACCGGCTGGGGAAGGACGAGCACGGTGACGGTCGCGAGGGTGGCCGCGGCTGCCGCGGCCAGCGTGGATCTGTGCGCTCGTGTACGTGGGGGACGAGTACGCATGCGGGTGCGTCCCTTCAGGAGAACCTGAGGATCATGTATGTGGCTGTAATTCACTGATCTGATCGCAGTACGCAGGCAGAGGCACACCCGATGCGGGGCGCATAGGGCTCTGGAGCGCGTGGTTCCGTAGGTGGTACGGACCATGGCACTGCTATCTCATATACGAGATACCTGATACCGGGTCACTGTTCTGAACGGACCGTAGAGGGTAAGCGCTTTCTGGTCAACGGTTCACGCAGAACGTGTTCCGGACATCTGGGAGCGGAAACGCCCCCCTGGTGCAGTGACAAAACCCTGCGGTTCGGTGGGGTCCTGGTCGCACAGTTCGTCGCGCCGCTACGGGGTGCCGTACCGCACCAGACTTTCCAAGGCTGCCTAGGAAGCGGTGCGGGACTCGAGGTCGCGGCGGGTGTCGTTGCCGTAGACACCCGTCTCGTCGCCCCGGATGCCGTACCAGAGCTGGAATCGGGCGACGGCCTCGGTGAGTGTGGCGTCGTACTCGCCGCTGGTCGCGCCGTCCTTGTACACGTCCGGGATTTTCAGCAGCCGTTCCTGGAGCTCGCTCACCTCGGGGCCGCTGTCGCCCTGGCGGAGTGTCCCGGGGCCGTCCGGGTCGGCCGCCGCGGGCGGGGCGGCGGGCGCGGATGCGGAGGGGGCGGGAGCGGGGGGTTTGGCCTGCGACTCGGTGGCTCCCCTGTCCCAGGTGAGCAGCAGCGCAGCGGCGAATCCCGCCAGGGCGATCGCCACCGCGGCGACGGCGAGCGCCGCACGACGCATCCAGGGCGTACGCCCGTACGCTGCCCGAGGTTCGGGCGGGCCAGAGCGCTCCTCGCCCGTGACGGGCGGCAGTTCCTGGGTGTCGTCCTCGGTCGTCCAGGGAAGCGCGTTGGCCCCGGGCGTCCAGGCAGGTGCGGTGGCCTCGGCCTTCGCGGGAGGCGGCGTGGCTTCAGCCACCGGAGGAGGCGGGGCGGTCTCGGCCGCCGGTGCCGCGACGGCCTGGTACTCCTCGTTCCGCCGCTGGCGCTCCACAGCGTCGACCAGCCGCACGAGTTCCGAAAGGGCCCCTGGTGGGCGGCGCCGCTGGACGTTGGTGGGCTCGAGCGCCGGGCGGCTCGGCTGCGGTTCGGGGTCGTACGGTATCGACACGCTGCTCTCCTACCGGTCGTACTGGGGATTGATACGCGTCACCGCGCCCGGAGGTTCAACGCCCGTGACACGGCGCCGCATTCAGTCCTCGGGGGCCGGTGAGGGCGCCGGGTGGCTCCATCGGCGGGAACATGTCGATATGACGACGATGCACGCCTGGGTGGTGGACGAGCCGCGGCCGATCGAGCGGGAGCCTTTGCGGTTCGTCGGGAAGCCGGTCCCCGCGCCGGGGACCGATGAACTGCTCGTCCATGTGAGCGTCTGCGGCGTCTGCCGTACCGATCTCCATGTCAGCGAGGGCGATCTGCCGGTGCACCGGCCACGGGTGACGCCCGGGCACGAGGTGGTGGGGCGGGTGGCGGGGATGGGTGAGGCGGTGACCGGATACGCGGTCGGGGACCGGGTCGGGGTGGCCTGGCTGCGCCGTACCGACGGCAGTTGTGGGTACTGCGCGCGGGGGAACGAGAACCTGTGCCCGGAGTCCGTCTACACAGGCTGGGACGCCGACGGCGGCTACGCGGAGTACACCACCGTGCCGGCCGCCTTCGCCTACCTGCTGCCCGGCGACCTCGACGATGTCGCCCTGGCCCCGCTGATGTGCGCGGGCATCATCGGCTACCGTGCGCTGCGCCGCGCGGCGCTGCCCGGCGG
Organism: Streptomyces vastus; assembly: GCF_039532825.1. Classification (NCBI taxonomy): domain Bacteria; kingdom Bacillati; phylum Actinomycetota; class Actinomycetes; order Kitasatosporales; family Streptomycetaceae; genus Streptomyces; species Streptomyces vastus. The sequence goes on along the minus strand of NZ_BAAASJ010000042.1, from coordinate 22,262 downwards.
CGGGCGCCTCGGTCTGTACGGCTTCGGCGGAAGCGCCCACCTGTGCGCGCAGGTGGCGATCGCACAGGGTGCCACCGTCCACGTACGGACTCGCGATGTGGCCGCCCAGCGTCTCGCGCTCGCCCTGGGCGCGGCCTCGGCGGCCGGTACGTACGATCCGCCGCCCGAGCCGCTGGACAGCGCGATCCTGTTCGCCCCGGTCGGCTCGCTGGTCCCCGTCGCCCTACGGGCCCTCGACCGCGGCGGCGTCCTCTCGATCGCGGGAATCCACCTCAGCGAGGTACCGCCGCTCGACTACGAGCGGGAGCTGTTCTACGAGAGGGAGGTACGCAGCGTCACCTCCAACACCCGTGAGGACGGAAGGGAGTTCCTCACGCTGGCGGCCCGCTTCGGCGTACGCGCCACCACCCACACGTACCCCCTCTCACAGGCCCAGCAGGCCCTGAAGGACCTGAAGTCGGGCCGCTTCGACGGGGCGGCGGTGCTGGTCAATGACAGCGGACCCGGAACGCGGGGCTGACTTCCTCGGGGCGGGGGACCCATGGGCGCCGTCCCTAGGACGTGCCGAAGTCGGGGAGGGTGAGCGAGCCGTCCTCGGCGAGGCGGAAGCCGGGGTTGTGTGCGATCTCCCAGGCGTGGCCGTCCGGGTCGGTGAAGGCACCGGAGTAGAAGCCGATGGCGTTGGTGGCGGCGGGCTTGGTGATGGTGGCCCCGGCTCGTTCCGCGGTGGTGAGCAGATCGTCGACCTCGGCGTCGGAGCGTACGTTGTGCGCCAGGGCGATCCCGCCGAAGCCGGCTGCGGCCCCGTCCGTCAGCCCGCAGTCGGCCGCGAGCTTCTCGCGGCCCCACAGGACCAGGGCCAGACCGCCGGCCTGGAAGAAGACGGTCTCCTCGACCTCCTGCCCCCGCCACCCCAGAGCTTCGTAGAAGGTCCGGGAGCGCGTCACATCGGAGACTCCCAGCGTGACCAGACTGATGCGCTGTTCCATGCGAGGACACTAAGGGCCGTCGGAAGGGACGACAACGCAACAGTCGGCTCACTCGGCCGGCGCCAGGGAGATCCGTATCCCCACCGTCCCCGCCTTCCCGCGCCGCAGTCGGCTGCCGAACAGGACGAGTCGGCCGGTGATGCCGTATTTGCGGGCGATGAGTGTGCGGTAACGAGCGGTGACGTCCGGGTCGCAGATCTCGGCGGTGGCGGCGACCGGTTCGCCGGTCGGGTTGCCGCGCGCGTCGCACGGCCCCACGAGGACGTCGGCGCGGTTGCGGATCCGCTTGACCTTCCAGGAGTCCGTGGCCGACCAGGCACCGAGCGCCTCGCCGTCCCGCACGACCCATACGGGGGTCGCGACCGCCGAACCGTTCTTCCGATAGCTCGTGATCAGCAGGTATTTCGCGGCCCCTAGCCGCTCCAGCGCTGTGTTCTCCACGCCGGGAGTCTAGACCGTACGCATGGACGGGCCCCCTCCGCTGTGCCGGCCTCTCCGTTGCGCCGGTGCCGTCCGCCGTACGCGCCCATGGCACGCGCACCGCGTGTCAGACTCCCGCGAGGGGATCAATGGCTGACAACACTTTGTGGGTGGCGGCGCTGACCGCGAGGACCGCCGTGCTCGCGAGTTGGGTGACCAGCCGCGGTACCGCCCGGGCCGCGCGTATCCAGGCCGACGCGGCTGCCGCGACGGTGCAGGCGGACCGGTTGCGGGCGGCGCGGCGGGCGGCGTATGTGGACGTCATCGAGCAGGCGCAGCGGATGGGCGACCTGTACTGGAAGGTGACCGACGCGCACAAGATCACGGACGTCGGCGAGCGCCTTGCCGCGCTCGAGGATCTGCGGCTACGGCTCCGCGGTGAGTACGCCGTGCTGCGGCAGCGTGTGTGGGCGGTGGACCTGGAAGGCCCGGCGGTGGTGGCATCGGCCGCTGACCGGCTCCGGGAGTCGACCAGCAACGACTTCCGGGCACTGGAAGCGATGATCGCCGGCGAGGAGGGCGCGGCCCAGCGGTTCGCCGACTGCTTCCCGCCCTACTGGCAGTCGGTCGTGACCTTCGTCGAGGTCGCTCGCCGCGCCATCCATGAGACACGTACGGACTGATCCCTCGGAAGCGTGAGGCCCATACGGGCTGACCGACCCGGGACTGCTCGGTCCCGTGCGAGCTGATTCCTCTCCGCGACTCGGGTACTCGCCCAACGACATACAAAAGCCTCGGACGAGGGGGCCTTCATCTCAGCTGGATACCCCCCTGGGTATTTCTGCTAAGGTGGCACCACCAGATACCCCCGGGGGTAAATCGTCCTGTGAGGAGTCCTAGCCGTGTTCTTCGTCGACACTCTGGAATTCGAGGGGCTGGGCAACCGCAGTTACCTGGCCGGAGGCCCCCGGGCCGCCGTGGTGGTGGATCCGCCCCGCGACATCGATCAGGTCATCGCCGCTGCCGCCGGGCGCGGGGTGCGGATCGCCTACGTGGCGGAGACCCACGTACACAACGACTACGTCAGCGGCGGCCTGGAACTCGCCCGTGTCAGCGGCGCCCGCTACCTGGTGCCGGACGGGGCCTCGGTGTCCTTCGCCCGCACTGCTGTCGCCGATGGCGACACGGTCGTCGTGGACGGGGGCCTGATGCTGCGCGCCGTGGCCACCCCCGGCCACACCCCGCACCACACCTCGTACGTACTGGAGGAGGACGGTCGGCAGGTGGCGGCGTTCACCGGCGGCTCGCTGCTGATCGGCACGGTGGGCCGGCCGGATCTCGTCGAGCCGCGGCTGACCGAGCGGCTGGCCCGCGCCCAGCACGCCTCGGCGCATCGTCTGGCGGACGAACTGGACGACGAGGTCGCGGTGCTGCCCACCCATGGCTTCGGCAGCTTCTGCTCCAGTGCGCAGGCCGAAGGGGACGCGAGCACGATCGGCGCGGAACGCAAGAGCAATGACGCGTTGACGCAGGACGTGGACACCTTCGTCGCTCAGCTGCTCGCCGGACTGGACGACATACCCGCGTACTACGCGCACATGGGCCCGGTGAACTCCGCAGGACCGGCACCGGTCGACCTCACCCCGCCGCGGCCCGCGGACGCCGGGGAGATCGCCTCCCGGCTGGCGGCCGGGGAGTGGGTGGTTGACCTGCGCAGCCGCGTCGCGTTCGCCGAGGGCCATGTCGCCGGATCGTTCAACTTCGAGGGCGAGGGCAAACTCGCCACCTACCTGGCCTGGTTGATCCCCTGGGGCAAGCCCGTCACGCTGCTCGCCGACACCGCCGAGCGGATCGCCGACGCGCAGCGCGAGCTCGCCAGGGTGGGCATCGACCGCCCGGCCGCCGCCGCGAGCGGCGATCCCTCCGCGTGGATACGGGACGGGGAGCGGCTCGCCTCCTTCCGGCGCGCCCGCTTCGCCGATCTCGCCGGCGTACGCGATGACGTGGTGGTCCTGGATGTACGGCGGGACTCCGAGCGGGCGGGCGGTTTCATCGACGGTTCGGTGCACATTCCGATCCATCAACTGCCCGGCCGGGTCGGCGAGGTGCCGCCCGGTGTGGTCTGGGTGCACTGCGCCGGGGGGATGCGCGCGGCGATCGCCGCGTCCCTGCTCGATGCCGCCGGGCGGGAGGTGGTCGCTGTCGATGACGGGTTCGAGGCCGCAGCCGATGCGGGACTGGCTCTCGCCCGTCCCGCAGACGGTGACCGCTAGGCCTCCTTGAGGGCGCGGTACTGCAAAGCACGCGCCCGCCTCCGCCAACGCTTCCCCGCCCGAAGGTGATCGATTCATGGTGTTCTTCCGTCGCGGCTCCGGCCGTCTCTCCCCCGTACGAGCCCAAGAGCGTGTGGCGCAGGGCCGGGCCGTGCTGCTGGATGTCCGGGAGAATTCCGAGTGGCGGGCCGGGCACGCGCCCGGTGCCCTGCATCTGCCGCTGAGCCGGCTCGAGGCCGGTGCCGCGGTGCCTGAGGCCGCGCGGGGCCGGCCGGTGGTGGCAATCTGCCGCTCCGGGCGCCGCTCGCAGCGGGCCGCCGATATCCTCGCCGGTCGTGGTGTGGATGCCACCGACGTCACCGGCGGCATGGTCGCCTGGGCCGGCGCGGGTCTGCCTGTCACCGGCCCGGGCGGCGGTGTCACCGCGTGAGCACGCTGATCCTGGCGCTGGTCGCCGGAGGGGCGGTCGGACTGGCGCTCGGTGCACTCGGTGGGGGTGGCAGCGTCCTGGCCGTACCCGCGTTGATCTATCTGCTCGGCTTCTCCCCGGCTGCCGCCACCACGGCCGGGCTCCTCATCGTCACCGCCACCTCCGCCACCGCCCTGTACGCGCATGCCCGGGCCGGCCATGTCCGGTGGAAGGCGGGCGCGTTGTTCGCCGCGGCCGGTCTCCTTCCGGCCGCGGCTGCGGGGGCGGCTGCGGCCCGTCTGCCGCAGCCGCTGCTGACCGCCGCTTTCGCCGCCGTCGCCGCCGTCGCCGCCTTCCGGATGCTCCGGCCCGCCGACGGCACGGTCGTACGGGATGTGTCAGGGGTACGGCCGGGCAGGGCGGCCGGGGCTGGGGCGGGTCTGGGTGCGCTGACCGGGCTGCTCGGGGTCGGCGGGGGCTTCCTCGCGGTGCCGGCGCTCGTCGCCGTGCTGGCCTTCGAGATGCAGGCCGCCGTCGGTACCAGCCTGCTGGTCATCACGGCCAACTCCCTGGCCTCCCTGACCCTGCGCGGCGCCTCCGCGTCGGCTCTGGACTGGGCGGTGATCGCGCCGTTCACCGCGGGGGCGGTCCTGGGCGCCTGGGACGGAAAGCGCCTGGCGGGCAAGATTTCCGGCCCGCTGTTGCAGCGTGTCTTCGCGGTGGTACTGCTGGCCGTGGCCACATTCATGCTCGCGGACGCCGTGGCATGAGCGGAGGATGTGGCATGAGCGGCCGTCACCGTTCGGTCGGCGCCCTGACCGGTACGTACTCGGCCCACCGGTACGTACTCGGCCCAGAGATCAGGCGAGCGACAGAAAGAGCTTCTCCAGACGCGCGCGCATCTGTTCGCGGTCACCGTCGGCGGCCAGGTCCGAGTCGGCCAGGCAGTGCTGCAGACCGGTGGCGATGATCGCGAAGCCCGCCTTGTCCAAGGCCCGGGAGACAGCCGCGAGCTGGGTGATGACCTCCTCGCAGTCCCGGCCCTCCTCGATCATCTTGACCACACCGGCGATCTGGCCCTGCGCCCTGCGCAGCCGGTTGACCACCGTCTTCAGTTCGTCGGCCGCCATCGCCAGTTCCACGAGCCACTCCTTCGCCACACAGAATCTCCATACCCCTACGGGTATCGTACCCGTAGGCCGACCCCTGGAAAGAAGAGGAAAGATCCACGTGACCGCGACCACCGTCCTCGCCCCGGAACAGGCCCACGCCCGCCTGCACGAGTTGACCGTCATCGACGTCCGCACTCCCGGCGAGTACGCCTCCGGGCATCTGCCCGGCGCCCACAACATCCCCCTCGACCACCTCGACGAGGCGCTGTCCGCCCTCAGGGGCGTCGCCGACCGCGGTGACCTCCTCGTCGTGTGCGCCTCCGGCGCCCGTTCCGCCCGGGCCTGCGAACGGCTCGCCGAGCAGGGCATCACTGCCGCCACGCTCACCGGCGGCACCAGCGCCTGGACCCAGCTCGGTCACGACATCCACCGGCCCGCGGGTGCCCGCGCCGTCTGGGCCATGGAACGTCAGGTCCGCCTGGCCGCCGGTTCGCTCGTCCTGGCCGGGCTGGCGGCCGGACGGCAGTGGCCGCGCGCCCGCCTCCTGTCCGCGGGCATCGCGGGCGGCCTGACCTTCTCCGCCCTCACGGACACCTGCGGCATGGCCCGCGTCCTCGCCAAACTCCCCCACAACCGCCCACGCGCCACCGACCTGGGCGCCACGCTCGCCGCTCTCACCGAGTGAGGCGCCCCTCCGAGGGCGCCTACTCCTACCAGCAAGAACGCCCCGGAGGGATCATCCCCTCCAGGGCGTTTCGCGTCTCTGACGGCAACGCTGACGGCAACGGCCACGTCATTCGACCGCCAGCAGCGTCCCCAGCTTGTCCAGAGCGGCCCGCTTCTCGGTCATGTCGGCGTGCGCGTAGATGTTCATGGTCACGTCCAGCGCGCTGTGCCCGACGATGTTCCGGACGATGTGCGGCGGGATGCCGAGGCCGAGCAGCAGGGTCACGCAGGTGTGCCGGAGGTCGTGGAAGCGGACCTCCAGGCTCCCTGCTTCATCAAGCCCGCGCACGGCGCGGGAGCGCGCCGCCTGTACGGCGGGGCCGCCGCCCCGCCTTCGCCAGCGGCGGCCCCGCCCGGCGGCGCGCTGCGTGCAAGCGGGCGAAGGCGGGGGATCGGCCGGCGCCGGGATGGAAGGGGCGCAGTTGCTGTGGCGTCCGTCAGCGACAGCGCGGTGACGGCGGGCAGCGGGACACGAGCGGACGACTGTGGGGAGACGGTCTGCCCGAGGCGGGGACCGTGGCAATGGTCGGGAGACTCGGACGAGTCGAGATTCTCGCCGTCGGAGCCCTCCGCGGGCAGCGGGGCTTCACTCGACGCCGCAGCCAATCGAGCGGGCGAATCCGGCGCATGGCGTTGATCGCCGAGGCACGTCAGCAGCATGAACAGCAGGGCGTAGAGCGTGCCCCGGACGAGCAGGCTCCTCCGGAGCGGACATACCCGTAAGGCATGGGCACGGGAAAGGGCAGGGGTGGGCGGCACAGGTCCTCCGCGCGGCGGTCACTGCCCGTACGGGAACTCTCCCGGTCAAGGCAGGGATCGGTGGGGGGGTGGGGGAAGAGAGCCGTCGACCGTCCCCGCGACACGCTGTGGGGCGCTGTGCGCAGGAGGTCGGACGCCATGGACCGGTCGCCGGGGGAAGGCGTGACGCGGCCTTGGGCCGAGTCCGGAAATCCCGGGAAGGGTCGACCGGTTTGGAAGGCGCTGATCTAGATACGAAGAACCGCGGAGTCTGCCGCTTGCGTTCTCGGGACCGCGAAGTCCCGTGCCGCGGCGGCGTGACGGGCGGGCGCGCAGCCGGGTGCCTCCTCGCCGTTCTCCGAGCTCAGCGGAGACAGGCAGGGCACGGCCATAGCGGGACCCTGCGAAGGCTGCCCCACCACACATTCCTCACCGGCGTGCTGCTGTCCGCGGCCGTCGTGATGGCCGTCCGGCTGCTCACCCGCCACCTGCATCGACGTGGCACTCGCAACGTTTCCATGCTCGGCAGTTGGCTCGAAATGAACGCCCGACGCCGAGACGCCCTTGTCGGAGGCGAGGTGACTCACCGTCGTGTCAGGGCTGACGGCATGCGTATACAGCAGACCGAAGAGGAACAGGCCCAACCCCAGCACACGCCACAGAGCCGCTGATGAGCGGCTCTGTGGGCTACGAGAAGGAGACCAGGCCGTAATCACGCGGTGATCCTAACCTGATCGGAAGGCCCCGGCGCGCCGTCCCAGGAGAACATCGCGTGAACCCAGCCACATGACGGCGCACAGGGGCACGTGTTGGGACCACCGCGCCCAAGAGATGGGGACTTCATCATTCGCAAACGCTTGTACGCCACCGTGCGACGGCGGTGGAGAACAGAAAACGGTGCGGCCGGCGGGTGACGTGCACCGCCCGGCCGCACTGTTTCTGCCGCTGCGTCAGCTCATGCCGAGCATCTTGTTCATCTGCTCGATCTCGGCGGTCTGAGCGGTGATCACGTCGTCCGCGAGCTTCACGGCGGGACCGTACCCGCCGTTGGCATTCTCCGTCTTGGCCATGCTGACGGCACCCTCGTGGTGCTTGACCATCATCTCGAGGAACGTCTTGTCGAACTCGGCGCCGGAGGCCTTCTCCAGCTTGTCCATGTCCTCGCTGCTCATCATGCCGGGCATGGACGACATGTCACCCATGTCGTGGCCCTCCATGCCGGACATGTCCGCGGGAACCTCCTCGCCCCACGAGGTGAGCCAGCCGGACATGGTCTTGATCTCCGGGTCCTGCGCCCCCTTGATCTTCGTGGCGAGGTCCTTGACCTCCTGTGAGGAGGCCCGGCTGTCGGCCAGATCGGCCATCTCGACGGCCTGACGGTGGTGCTGGATCATCTCCGTGGCGAAGGAGACGTCGGCGTCGTTGTGCTTGCCGTTCTTGGCCGAAGCGGACGCGGACGGGCTGGAGTCGGAGCCCATGGACCCCATATCGTGCCCTCCGCCGCCACAGGCGGAGAGCACGAGGGCTGCCACTCCTGCCGTGGCGGCGAGAGCGGTACGGCGGATGAGCGTGCGGTGTGCGGTCATGAAGTGAACTCCTGCGTTCGGATCCGTGAAGGGCATACCGAGACGCGGCGCCGCCCCCTGTGGGGGTACGGCGTCGCGCGGGTCGCTCTATATCCGCAGGAGCTGGAGTTCGGAGAGTGAGGGTGGAGCGCGGCCGCCATCGGGATCACTGCCGGCCGAAGAGGCAGGCACGTCTACCGCACCGGCGCAGGCCGCCACATCGGGCAGGAGCACCGGTGCCACCACGGGGCCTCCGGCGACGGACGCCGAAGCACAGGTCGGATCGGCATGGTTCGTGTGGCCCGAACAGCCGCCCTCGCCGTGATCACACTCGCCCGGCATGGACGCTATGACGTCCGTGTGCGCGACCGACACCATCCGGTCGTGCCCCGAGGCAGCGGTGACCTCCGGAACCGGCCCGAGTCCGTGCATGCCGACCAGGCCCAGCAGCAGAGCGCAGACGAGCAGCCCGAAGGACCGCACCGTCGAGTGCGGTCGAGCGAGCTGTCCGAAGCGGGTCACGGGCCCATCGTAGGCATAGATCAACAGCCTCTTGCATCCCGGAGGCCACGAGAGTAGACACGGAGACGTGATACCCACCCAGGGTATTACAGCTCTCACCGGGAGGAACCATGTCCGACGTACTGACGACCGAGTATCACGTGTCCGGCATGACGTGCAGCCACTGCGAGAATGCCGTTAAGGAAGAGGTCTCGGCGCTCGACACCGTCGTCGGCGTACAGGTCGACATCCCCTCGGGCCACGTCACCGTGACGTCCACCACCCCGCTCGACGACACTCGGGTGCGCGAGGCGATCGTCGAGGCGGGTTACGAACTCACAGGGCGCGCGTGACGTTTCACCTCGCACCGAAAGCCCGACCGAGCGGCCGTCTACTATGGCCTTGCGTACTCGGTGGCGAAAGGAAGTCAGGGCGATGCGACGGCTGGGGGATCTCGAGGCAGAGATCATGGATCGTCTCTGGACGTGGAACCGTCCGGCAACCGTGCGAGACATAGTCGATGACATCAACAAGACCCGTCCCGTCGCGTACACCACGGTGATGACCGTCACCAACATCCTGTATTCCAAGGGCTGGCTACTGCGGGGCAAGCAGGGTCGCGCCTGGCTGTACACACCCGTGCGCAGCCGCGAGGCGTACTCCGCCGCGCTCATGGAGGACGGTTTGGGAGAGAGCAAGGACCGCCCGGCCGCGCTGGTCGAATTCGTCTCGAATATGTCTGATGACGAGATGGCCGCCCTGCGCAAGGCCCTGCGGACCGTGGGACGACAGGACAAGGCCAAACGGTGAACGCGGCTCCGGCCCTGGTCGGCTACACGGCAGCGGTGGGGTTCGCTGCCCCGCGCCTCATGCTGCGCGGGAGCTGGCAGCACCGGACTCCCGCGCTGGCGGCAGCGGTGTGGCACGCCCTGGCGGTCTCCTTCTCGATCGGGGCCGCGCTGGCCGCGTACAGTCTGGCGATGCCGGCCGAGCACCTGCACGCGGGCCTGGTGGGCCTGCTGCACACCTGCGGAGTGGACGTGGGCACCGGTCAGCCCGACCCGAACACCGCGGACCGGCTTGCCGTCGGCGCCCCCGCCGCGATCGGGATCGCCCTGGTCGCAAGCTTCGTCTTCCACGTCGTACGAGCCCGTCGGGTGCGGACAGAGCACCGGGATGCCGTCGACCTGGTGGGCCGCCACTCGGCCCGGCTCCGCGCCACCGTCCTGCCGTACGACGTACCCGCCGCCTACTGCCTGCCCGGCCGGGACCCCCGGATCGTGATCAGCGACGCGGCCGTGCGCGAACTGACGCCCGAGCAACTCGCCGCCGTTCTCGAGCACGAACAAGCCCACATCGTGGGCCGTCACCACCTGTTCCTGGCCGCCATGGAAGCCTTCCACTCGGTGTTCCGGTGGCTGCCGCTGGCCCGCCACGCCCGGGAGCAGACGGCGCTCCTGCTGGAGATGATCGCGGACGACCGCGCACTGCGAAGCCACTCCCATGAGGTGCTGGCCACCGCGATGTACGAGATGGCGGCGGCTCGCACGCCGAAGGGCGCTTTGGCTGCGGGCGGCCAGAACGTCCTGATCCGCCTGAAGCGAGTCCTCGGGCCCCGCAAGGCTCCGCACCCCGCCCTGTGGGGTTCGGCGGCCGCCGCGGTCGTGACGGTGCCGCTGCTGCCGCTGCTGGTCGCTTGCCCGCCAGGTCTCGGCTGACGCCCGGACTTTCCAGCGCCGCGTGAGGCCGCTGTGACTCGGACTCACTTGCGATGCGTAATACGAAGCTACTAAGTTCTAACCCGCTCGGTGATGCGGCGCTGGGCGCGGTCAATCCGCGCCCCCGTCGGGTCCACGGGAAGAGTGCCGAAGCTGACTGGCGTCGTCCGACGACCAGAGCCCGTCGCTCGGTCCACAGACGCGCAGAGGAGTCACCCCACGATGGGTACGCACCGTCGGCCGAAGCCGCCCAGCCGCGCCCGGATCGCCACCCTCGGCATGGCCGCCGGCGCCGTCAGCCTCCTGCCGACGCAGAGCCAGGCGGCCCCCAACCCCACCGTGGACGAAGTCCGCAAGGAGGTGGAACGGCTCTACGAGGAGGCCGAGGCCCCCACCGAGCAGTACAACGCCATCCGCGAGCAGCAGAAGAAACTGCAGCGCGAGGCCGACCGTGCGCAGGACCGCCTGGCCCGCAAGCAGCAGGAGATCAACGAACTACGCGAGAAGATAGGCCCGTTGGCGGCCGCGCAGTACCGCAGCGGCGGCATCGATCCGAGCGTGCAGCTCTTCCTGTCCGGCGACCCGGACGACTACCTCGACAAGGCCCAGATGCTCGACCGCACGAGCAACCGGCAGGCCGAGGCCCTCAGGGCGATGCAGAGCAAGCAGCGCGAAATCGCCCAGGAACGCCAGGCCGCCCAGAAGCGCCTGCAGGCCTTGGAAGAGACGCGCACCAAGGCCGCCAAAACGAAGAACGAGGTCCAGGACAAGCTGGCGAAGGCCCGCAAGCTCCTGAACAGCCTGACCGCCGCCCAACGCGCCAAGATGGAAGCCGATCAGGAGCGCGAGGACGCCGCGTCGGGTGTCAGCGACAGTGCGGCGACGTACAACGGCCCGGCGAGCGGCCGCGCCAAGGCCGCCCTCGACTTCGCGTACGCGCAGCTCGGCAAGCCCTACGAGTGGGGCGCCACGGGTCCCAACTCCTACGACTGCTCAGGCTTGACCGGTGCATCCTGGCGGGCGGCGGGCGTTTCGCTGCCGCGTACCGTCAAGCAGCAGTACGACGCGGGACGGAAGGTGGCCCGTTCCGATCTGCAGCCGGGCGACATCATCTACTGGTACAACGACAACCAGCACAACGGCATGTACGTCGGGAACGGCAAGGCCATCCACGCGCCGCGCACCGGCAAGAACATCGAGATCGTCCCATTGGACTCAATGCCGTTCTTCGCCGCCAGCAGGCCCTGAGCACCAACCCCCGTACCACCCGAGGAACCACCGTGACCGCACGCCCGGCTGTCCGCCCCCTACTCGCCATCGCCGGCACCTCGATCGCCGCCTTGGTCCTCGCCGCCTGCGGAGGCGGTTCTTCCGACGCGGACACAGCAGCAGATGCATCCGACTCGTCGGGGACGCTGTCCCATGTGCACGGCCTGGGTGTCGATCCCGCTGACGGACGTGTGTACGTCGCCACCCACAGCGGTCTCTACACCGTGGCCAAGGGACAGAAGCCAAAGCTCGTCGGCGACCGCAAGGACGACTTCATGGGCTTCACCGTGACCGGTGAGAACACCTTCATCGCCAGCGGACACGGCGCCCCGGGCAGCGACCGTCCCGGCAACGTGGGACTGATCGAGACCAAGGACGCGGGCCGCACCTGGACGTCCCGGTCTCTGTCCGGGGAGGCCGACTTCCACTCCCTGGACTCGGCCAAGGCCACCGTCTACGGATACGAGGGCGGCCGCATCCGGGTGAGCAGCGACCTGAAGAGCTGGGAGGACGGCGCGACGCTGGAGGCCCTCGACCTCGCGGTGAACCCCTCCGGGGAGAAGCTGCTGGCCACCACGGCGGAGGGTGTGGTCACCAGCACTGACGGCGGCCGCGCCTTCGCCAAGGGTGCCGAGCCGGTGCAGGCGTTTGTGTCCTGGCCCGCGGAGAAGTCCCTCTTCGGCATCGGCACGTCCGGGAAGCTGAGCAGCAGCGCGGACGGCGGCAAGACGTGGAAGGAGCTCACGACCGTGCCAGGCGGACAACCCCAGGCACTGACCGCAGTGAACGCCGACCACATCCTCGCGGCGACTATGACGGGCGTGTACGAATCGCGTGACGGCGGCAAGACCTTCTCCGAGCTGGCACCACTTGCTTCGTGACCCGGCTTCGAAGGGCGACGGGCACCCGTTCCGCGCGGCTTCGAGGACGTGCGCGAGCGCACCGGCTTCTTCCTCACCGGCGTTACTCCGCTGCCATCTCCCTCTGCGTTCTGGCTGATCGAAGCGGCACTGCCTGGTGCCCCCACCATCTCCTCGTACCGCTCCAGGCGCGGTTCGCCCTGTCGACGGCCTCTGGAAGACAGGTCTCGGCGGTCGCCGGACATGCGCGTTGCGCTTGTCCCGGCATCAGGAGACGGTCAGACCTGCTGCTTGGTCGCCTCGGGCTGCGGGCCCCGCGGCTCGTGCTGCTTGCGCCATCCGTAACGGGTCAGGCCCCTCGGCTTGTACACCGACAGCGTGACCGCCACGAGCAGGACCAACAGGGCAGTGGCGGCGTCGGCCAGCAACTGGATCCTCATCCCGACGAGATCGCCGCTGGGCAGGTTCGTATCGGCTGCGACATCGGCGACATGGCCCGCCACCTGCATGTGCACCAGCAGGAGAACGGTCGCGACAACGGTGATCAGCAGCTTGAACAGCACCCAGTAGTGGCGGAACAGGCCCCACGAGGTCCCCAGGGCCTGGACAACCCCGGTGAGCAGCGAGGCGAGACTCAACGGGACCAGGACGAGCCAGCCGGTCAGCTCCATCGCGAGATAGGCGCCGCGCACCGTCTGGGCGTCCTGACTGGTCAGACCGGCGACGGCGAGGGCGAGGAAGACGGCGACGGCGCCGAGCCAGCCGACCGATGACGTCACGTGCGCGGTGAGCGCGAACTTGCGGAGGCGAGGGTTCATGGTCATCGCGATCAGTGGTTCCCCATGCTGCCGCCGAGGACGTGCATGAGCAAGAACGCCACGAGCAGGGCGGCACCGGCGGCGATCGCCAGCGCCTTCGCCCAGCGCGGCATGCCCGGATGCGCCGCGGGACCGGGCCCATGACTTTCGGCGTCGCGGCGAGAAGGCGAGTCAGCCATGTGCGTGTCCCTCACGGTGCGTGGATGTCAGGCGGTTCGTCACGCGCCCGTTGGGCCCGCGGCCGGTGCCGCAGCTCGCGGCAGCCGCAGTTTACGAGACACGATGTCTACGATGTCAATCAGGGCGTATTGACATCGCCGCCACGTACACTGATTCGGTGCCGAAGCTGTGGAACGAGACGATCGAGACGCACCGCCGCGCCGTACGCGACGCAATCCTGAACACCACCGCGGAGCTGACCGCCGAACACGGCCTGCGGTCGGTGACGATGTCACAGATCGCCGAGAACGCCGGCATCGGACGGGCGACGCTGTACAAGTACTTCCCGGACGTCGAGGCGATCCTGCTGGCCTGGCACGACCGCCAGATCACCGAACACCTGCGACAGCTCGCAGAGGTCCGCGATCAGACCGATGGAGCCGGTGAACAACTCGAGGCGGTCCTACGGGCGTTCGCTCACATCTCACGCCAGTCCCGCGGACACCACGGCACCGAACTCTCGGCGTTCCTCCACCGGGACGAGCGGGTCGTCCGAGCACAGCAACGGCTCCACGGCATGATCCGGGACCTGGTGTCCGAGGGCGCGCAGACCGGTGTCTTCCGTGACGACATCGCGCCCGACGAGCTGGCGACGTACTGCCTCCACGCCCTGACGGCCGCTGCCGCCCTGCCCTCCGAAGCGGCGGCCAACCGGCTCGTCACGGTGACCCTGTCCGGGCTGCGCGACGGACACCCCACACCGGACGACCGGCGGCCGACGAGCCGACACCAGCACCAAGAGCGCCACACAGAGCGCTCGGGCCACTGACTCACCCCCCCTCTTCCCACGACTCTGCATTACCCCGAGCAGCACCCTCGTCCAAGTTGTTCCGCCGGATGCGGGGCCGGTCGCCACACCGAAGTCGACCTGGAGGCACAACTCACCGCCGGCGGCGGGCTGAAGAGCCGGATCCTGAGTCGTGCGACGCGAGCCGTCGGCAAGCCCTGGCACATGTACCCGCTGGGCTTCCTCTTCGGCCTCGGCTTCGACACCGCCACCGAGGTCTCACTGCTCTTCCTGGCGGCGGGCGCGGCAGGTGCCGGCATCCCCTCTGCTCGGCGGCAAGTCCGCCGACCGTCCCGAGCGGACCAACCCCGGTCTGGTCTCGGCCGCCGCGATCCTGCCCTCACCGGACAGCGATGGCGGTCGCGCTGCCGTGGCGCTTCTGCCCGCAGTCACTTCCTTCCCGAACTCCGTGTACCACGAGTCGCCGATAGGCCCTGCCTTGTCCCTAGTCACCGACCGCCCCGCCCCCTCTGCACCCCAGCAGCACACCGAGGGCGGCCGAGCGGCAGCCCGGCGCGCCCGCTCCCGCCACCGCGCCCGCAAGCCCGCACCGCTCGCGGGCCGCTACATCGGATACGTGCTGTACTTCGTCGGGGCGGGCCTCATCAGCGGCGCCGTGGTCCACCATCCTCTGATCCGGCCCGGTACACGAAAATCGCCGTCATCGGCGTCCTGGTGTTCCTGGCCGCGACAGTGGTCAACGAATTTCTCCTCGCCACCGACCGGCCCGCGCTGCGGCGCGCGATTCTCGTCATCGGGGCTTCACTGCTGCTCTCGTTCGGCATCGGCATGCTCAGCGGCGGCCTGCAGCACTTCGAGGACTTCCCGGACCGTGGGGCCGTGCTCGTCCCCCTGGGGATAACGGTCTCCTTCATCGCCTTCGTGCTCAAGGACGCCCACTCCTCCTGGCGCCGCATCTTCGGCCCCATGGGGCTGGCCGTCCTCCTCACCGCGACCGTCGGCTTCTTCGGACTGCGGGCAGTGGCGGACGGTCTGGGCGAGTCGTCCGGAGAGAGCGGACACAGCCACGGGGAGGGCCCGGAGACGTCCGACGAGCACGCCACCACAGAGAAGCCCCCGGCTCCCGACACCGAATCCGCAGCACCAGAGACGACCGCGTCAACCGACGCCGAGGCCGGTCACACGGAAGACGGACACAGCCACTGAGACGCGGGCCCGAATAGCAACATCTACTAAGAGCCTTAGAGCCGATCGGGTAACGTGGACGTCGTACACCTCCAACAGCGGGGGAACCGGAGGGGAACATGACCGGAAACAGCGACGCCTACACCCCGAGCAGCATCACCAGCACTCTTCACATCGCTTCGGACATCAAGGAGGAAGACGGGTTCCTGTCAGGGATCTCCACCGTCAGCACCGTCGCGATGGCAGTGATCGCGGCCCTTGTGGTGATCCTGACAGCAGAGCTGATATGGAGGGAGCGGCGGCAGCGCAGGCGCGAAAAGCCGGCCGGATCTACCCCTGAAACCGATCACCATGAGGGCGACATCTCGCCGTAACCTCGGACGCCGACCACGCTTAATGTACTAATGTACTTAGCGGAGCTAGGGGTAGGTCTCCGCTGCGCAGCCCTATGCTGCGCGGCCTTCTCGGCTTTCGTCGTCACGGCGGTGTCGATCGTCGCGGTCAGCAAGTTCGAGGGCGTACTCATCGGCCTCGTCTTGCGGAAGGCACCGAGCCCGTGAAGGTCACGTCGGCCGCCTGACGGACCGAGGCCGCTGTAGTAGCGGGATCGCTTCCGGTACCACAGCGGCTTCCACACCCAAGGATCCACGCCGCATGCCAGGTACTACGCTCGCATAGATGTAACGTCCTGGAGAGGGTGTTGGCGGTGCTCCTGGGAGCGCTTGAGAGCGAGGTCATGCGGGTGTGCTGGCGCGTGGGGAACCCGGTCACCGTCCGGCAAGTACTGGAAGAGCTGAACTCGGACCGAGTCCAACCGCTCGCCTACACGACGGTGATGACCGAGATGAGCCGGCTCGCCGAGAAGGGCATGCTCAATCGCACTCCACAGGGCCGCGGTTACGCATACACCCCCACCGCGCCGGACGAGGCCGCCCTCGCCGTCCGTGAGGTGCTGCGCGCTCACGGAGACGCGGCAGTCGCGCACTTCGCCGCCGAGGCAGCCCTGGATCCCGGCCTCCGTGACCGGCTGCGACGCCTGCTGGAGGAGTCGCCGTGATCGGTGCGGTGGCGTTCGACCGCGGAAGTCGCGCTTTCTGGACGCTGGTCACGGTATCGGTGATCATCCGTGCCGTGGTGGTCTACGTCGCGTGCTGCCTGACCATGGCGCTCGCGTGGCAGGTCGGCCATCGCGGCACGGGCGTTCTGCTGTCCGGCAGCACCTGGGCGGGCGCCGTACTCCTAGCCCTTGCGGTCATCGGCGGCATACGATCCGCCGTCCACCTCTGGAAAGGGCTGCGCGCCACCCGAGCCCTGGGCCACGAGGTGCGAGCCCGAGCCCCTGACGACAGCACGCGTTCGGACGGCTCGCTGGGCCGCAATGGCGCGGTGGTGACGTTCTCCGTGTCAAAGCCTCGGCCCGGCCGCCCGGTCCGCCGCGGACGCCCAGCCCTCCGGCATCGTGCGCGGCACCATCGCTGCCGTGCTCCAACTCGCCGAGCGGGCCCGCCCGCCGCGCAGGAGCGGCAGGCCACCAGTCCTACGACGGTCCACCAGGTCAACGACTTCGGTTGAGGCCGTTCCGGCACTGCTACAAGCCGTCCACCAGACCGCGGTACACAATCCCACCGGCCACCTGAACATCCTTCGGCCCCGAAACGTACTAAGGGCACTAGCAGTTAACGCCCCATGTAGCGCCTCGCGGTGCTCCGTACGACGAGGCGGCGTCGGCAGCGCACGCCCGCCAGCTCGGACGAACGGGAAGGTGAAGATGGGAATCCTCGCGCTCAGTTGGGCCATCGCGTTGGTCTCTGCCCTCGTGGCCGCTGTCAGCGCGGTCCGGGTGGTGACCACCAGTGGTGAGACCCGCTTCGCGGCGGGCGGCGACCTGCTGATGGGGCTGTGCATGGCGGCCATGGCCCTGCCGGCGACGGTCGGCTGGTACGCGGGCTACGGCATGTGGTGGGCGGTGGCGTTCGGCATCCTCGGGCTCGGGGGTGTGGCGATGGCGGTCAAGCACACGCGCGCCGGCGGGTGGAAGCACGGCCGTCACTGGGTGCACCTGATCGTCGGAAGCTTCGGCATGGTGATCATGACGCTGGCCATGACAAACACGTCCTCCGGTCCGGTGCTGGCGCTGGGCGGCGGGCACTCCATGGCGCATATGCCGGGCATGGAGAACACAGCGAGCGTGACGGGCACGACGGGCACGACGGGCACGCACGATATGGAGGGCATGGAAGGCATGGAGTCCATGCACGGGGCGGGGTCCATGCACGGAATGGACATGCCGGGCATGACGAATGCCGCGGCCGACGCCGGTTCCTCCGCCGGGTCCGGTTCTGTATGGCGCTTCGTGATCGCGGCTCTCGCCGTCTACTTCCTGCTGTCGATCGGCGCGTCCGTGTGGGCGAGGATCCGGGGCACCAGGCGGAGCGGCCGCGGTGCCGACTCCCGAGGAGGCTGGACCCGCTGGCTGCTCGCCATGCCGGACACGGTGTTCGTCTACCTGACATCGCTGACACTCGCCGTGTGGGACAGGACCAGGATGGGCCAACGGTCGGGCCACGGACGGCGCCGCAAACTCGGAGCCGCGGCGGACGCGGCGCTGGCAGCCCATATCGGCATGGGCGGAACCATGTCCGCGATGCTGTTGATGATGGCGGCGTGAAGGCCAGTCGAGTCGTCGCCGACCAGTGGGACGACGCCGCGCCAGGGGCCGAGCTCGTGCACCTGGCCGGCCTCTGAATCAGGTCGCGCGGAGTGGACTCGGCACGGACCCGTAGCGCTCCGCACGCACGGACCCTCATCGCGCGAAGCCGTTTCGTCTTCGGTGCCCGGGACGGAGACAATGGACACACGCGATCCACGCGCCCGGGTGGTCTCGGACTCCGCGTTCCCCAGCGCAGGCCGCTTGCGGGCGCCCGTCCGAAGGATCCAGTCCCATGTCGCCTTCACGCCATCGCGGACGTACCGTCCCATTGATGCTCGGAGCAACAGCCGCCCTGCTGCTCGCGACCGCCTGCGCCGACGGGGACAACGAACCCGCCACGACCTCATCCAGCATCACGATGGAGAACTTCGCGTTCCACCCGGCGAATCCGGAAGTGCGGCCCGGCGAGAAGATCACCGTGGCCAACAAGGACTCCGCCACCCACACCGTCACGGCCACCGAAGGCGACACCTTCGACACCGGGAACATCTCCGGCGGAGATTCCGGGACGTTCACCGCCCCGTCCCAGGCCGGTCGCTACGCCTTCGTCTGCACCCTCCACCCGAACATGACAGGTACTCTGATCGTCCGCTGAGCCGTCCAGAACCTCGACCGGCGCCCGTGCCCCACACAGACGACGACCGAGGTCACAGTCACGGTGTCAAGAGGCGGGCACGGCTGGCGCGCCGGTCATGCCCGCCGCCGCCCATGGGGCGGGAGGCCCGCACGTCGAGAAGCCCGAAGCCCACGGCCGGCCCACCCCAGAGCAGACCCATGGACGCGGCCGAGAGCACCCGGAAGTCCCACACGAGCGTGGCGGGGGCGGTCACGGCGTCAGGTTGTCCGGCAGCACGAACAACAAGGCCGGCGCGATGGGCTCTGACTCCCGGGACCACCTGGATACTTGGCTCCGCCGGTCCCACCGAATCAGGCACAGCAGACATCCTCCACCTGCGGCCATAGCGGTGGTGGGGCGGTGGGTTCGTGTCCGCACCGCAGGCTGTTCCGGCCCTCCGTGTAATCCGGATGATTCAGGGCACTCGCTGGCACGACACCTGCCGTCGCGCAAGAAGAGAGCGCACAGGCAATGGATCACACCTCCCATCTCTCCGGTAACGTCGCGCTATGAGCCATCCGCATCCAGAGCTGCAAGCCGCCCCGCCACTGCCCAAGGGAGGACTGCGGGTCGTCGCCCTGGGCGGTCTGGGTGAGATCGGCCGCAACATGACCGTCTTCGAGCACGCCGGCAAACTGCTCATCGTCGACTGCGGCGTGCTGTTCCCCGAGGAGACCCAGCCCGGGGTGGACGTGATCCTGCCGGACTTCACCTCGATCCGGGAGCGCCTGGGCGATGTCGTGGCCGTGGTGCTGACCCACGGCCACGAGGACCACATCGGGGGCGTGCCGTATCTGCTGCGCGAGCGGTCCGACATTCCCGTCGTGGGCTCGAAACTGACGCTGGCGTTCCTGGAGGCCAAGCTCAAGGAGCACGGCATTCGGCCGCGTACGGTGCGGGTGCGTGAGGGCGACCGGCGTGGGTTCGGTCCGTTCGACTGTGAGTTCGTGGCGGTGAATCACTCGATCCCGGACGGCCTCGCGGTCGCGATCCGCACCGGTGCCGGGATGGTGCTGCACACCGGCGACTTCAAGATGGACCAGTTCCCGCTGGACGACCGCATCACCGACCTACGGGCCTTCGCCCGCCTCGGCGAGGAAGGCGTCGACCTCTTCCTCGCCGACTCCACCAACGCCGAAGTGCCCGGATTCACCGTCTCCGAGCGCGAGTTGAACCCGGCGATCGAGCAGGTCCTGCGCACCGCGCCACGCCGCGTGATCGTCTCCAGCTTCGCCAGCCATGTGCACCGCATCCAGCAGGTCCTGGACGCCGCGCACCAGCACGGCCGCAAGGTCGCCTTCGTAGGCCGCTCCATGGTCCGCAACATGGGCATCGCCCGCGACCTGGGCTACCTGAAGGTTCCGCGTGGTCTGGTGGTCAGCATGAAGGAACTGGAGAAGCTGCCGGACCACAAGATCACCCTGGTCTGTACCGGGTCCCAGGGCGAGCCGATGGCCGCGCTGTCCCGGATGGCCAACCGCGACCATGTGATCCGCATCGGTGAGGGCGACACGGTCCTGCTCGCCAGCTCCCTCATCCCGGGCAACGAGAATGCCATCTACCGGGTGATCAACGGGCTGACCCGGTGGGGTGCCCACGTCGTCCACAAGGGCAACGCCAAGGTGCACGTCTCCGGACACGCCAGCGCCGGTGAACTCGTCTACTGCTACAACATCATCAAGCCCCGCCACGTCATGCCCGTACACGGCGAATGGCGCCACCTGCGGGCAAACGGCGACCTCGCCATCCGTACCGGCGTCGATCCCGACCGGGTGGTCATCGCCGAGGACGGTGTCGTCGTCGACCTCGTCGACGGTCGCGCCTCGATCACCGGCAAGGTGCCCGCGGGCAACGTCTACGTGGACGGCATGGAAGTCGGCGGCGCCACCGAAGCCTCTCTCAAGGACCGCCTCACCCTCGCCGCCGAAGGCGTGGTCACGGTGGTTGCGCTTGTCGACGCCGACACCGGCGCTCTCGCAGAAGCCCCCGACTTCCTGGCGCGCGGATTCGTCCACGACGACGCCACTTTCGAACCGGTCATTCCGGTGATCGAGAAGACCTTGGCCACCGCAGCCGAGGAGGGCGTCGGCGACGCGCACCAGCTCGAACAGCTCATCGCCCGCGCGGTGGCGTCCTGGGCGTTCAGGACCTACCGCCGCAAGCCCCTGATCATCCCCGTCATCATCGACGCCTGAGCCAGGTACGACCGCCGACTGCGCAATGCGGCGTCGCCGTACGGCGAGCCCGGCCGCCGCTTGAGCCATGGCGGACGGCGACCTCCAACCGTGGCAGGCAGAAAGAGGTACATGGGATGAGTGCGCGCTTCGAAGAGATCGACTGGCGCCCGACGCCCCTGGGAGACATCAGCCTTCGGCGTCGGCGCGACCCGGCATCGGGCGACGATGTGTACGAGGTGAAGCTCGGGGACGAGTTCCTGATGTCCAGCCTCTTCACCGCGGGAGAGGTCGCGCTCGCCCGACTCGGGCTGGCACAGCTACCCGATGCCGATCTCGACATCGCGGTGGGCGGGCTCGGTCTCGGCTACACCGCCCGTGCCGCCCTGGACGACCCCCGTGTCCGGTCGCTGATCGTGGTCGAGGCGCTCGGTGAGGTGATCGAATGGCACGAGCGCGACTTGGTACCGCTTGGCGCCCGCCTGGCATCGGACCCCCGCTGCCGACTGGTGCAAGGCGACTTCTTCGCAGCGGTCGGCGATCCCCGCGGTCTCGATCCGCAGTCACCGGGCCGCCGCTTCCACGCCGTCCTGCTGGACATCGACCACTCGCCGCGCCACGTACTGAATCCACGCCACGCGGCGCTCTACCAGCCGGCGGGGCTCCGGGCCCTCGCCGATCACCTCCGCCCCGACGGGATCTTCGCCCTGTGGTCCAACGACCGGCCGGACGAGCAGTTCACCTCCACACTCGCGGAGTCCTTCGCCGCACCGGAAGCCCACGTCGTCGACTTCTGCAACCCGCTCCAGGGCGGCACCTCGACCAACACCGTCTACGTGGCGCGGAAGAATTGACGTGCTCCTTGGCCTAGAGGACCCCGTTGCTGATCTCTCATTTCGAGGGGCGGGCGAGGAGGCGGCATAAGTGGGTGGTGCGGGTGCGTTCGGGGCGGTGGCCTTGCTGCCAGGCATCGATCCGGATGAGGTTGACGGCGGTGGCGGCGAGGCAGTGGCTCAGGTGAGTGGCGGCGGCGGTCCGGGAGCGGCTGCGGCGTGCGTGAGTGCGGTGGACGATCTGGCAGACGGTGGCCTCGATCCCGGCACGTCGGCGGTAGCGTTCCCGCCAGGCATCGGTTTCCTGCTCGCCGCGGCGCTGCTGGAGGGCCGCCCTCTGGGCGGGCTCACGCAACGTAAGCGCCCGTCCCCACTTGCC
>NZ_BAAASJ010000041.1:0-126450 GCF_039532825.1 Streptomyces vastus | reverse complement strand
CGAGAGCTACCTCGCAGGCCTCGAACTCCGCGCCTCGATGATCTGGCTCGAAGACATCCTGCGAACAGCCGATTGATCACGACATCACACAGGCCCTAGTCCGACGCACATCTGCGGCCTCAACCGCCGCCGTACGTCCCCGACGTCGGGCGACCGCTTCCGCTTCAGCCGATGGGTCCCCAGTCGCGACGCGGCCTCGGCGGCTCGGTCGTCTGCGCGAACGCGGCGGAGGCGCCAACGGCACCGCTCCTGGAGAGTCGGCCCATCAGCACCACCCCTACGAGCCCCAGAAGACCGAGCACCCCGAACAGCACGCCGAACCCCACCCCGAACCACCCACGGGCGTCACCGTGACTCAAATCGCGGACGCCCGAGACAGCGAAGGCCACACCAATGATCAACGGAGGCGGCACCCAAGGCCACGGGGCCGGCTGAGGAACCGGCTCGGGATGCCGCCCTTCAGAGATGCGCCCGCTGCCACCGCACCACAAACACGCCGGTACTCGTCCACGAGGTACACGCAGCAACAGGCCCCGGCTTCAACGTCTACGCATGCACTGAGTGCGCCGACCACTACCCGCCCATGACCGACCCACTGGAACTCCCGGAAACCCCTCGCCGACGCTCCCGCCTCACCCTGCGCGTCTACAAGCTCAACGCCCAGGGCGCCAACCCTCCATGCGAATGCCCACGCTGCCGAACGGGAGAACACAACGCGACCCGGGCGACCTGCTGAAACCCGAACTCCGGGCCCAACCCGAGTTCACCTTCGAGGAGTTCCAGATCTGAACGGCCGCCTCACGCACAACGGAACCTCGTCGCGCAAGCAACGCCTGGATCCCGGCAAATGACACCCAGCACCCGGCCCCGAACGCACATTCCGCGCTCGGGGCCATCGCGTGTCCAGACACAATCGGGCCACAAGCGCCCTTGACTTGCCATGATTTCTTCCCATCTGCCCAGCCATGCAGGGAAGTTCGCTGTGGCGAAACCGATCGCCCCACCGATACCGTCGTTGCTCTTGACTGAACCTATGTCTCACGGGGAGTCCACAGTGAAGCGCCGCCCTTTGCCCGTTGCTGCCGCGCTCGCCGCAACCGCAGCCCTGCTACTGACGGCCTGTGGAAGCGGCGACGACAGCTCGAAGGACAACGACAAGATCGCGGGGGCCGACACCGGTGATGCAGGGAAGTCGGCATCACCAAGCGCCTCAGCCGAGGCAGACGCGCTCGACCGCCCGAAGATGACGTTCCCTTCGGACTTCAAAATGGTGTTCGACCGCACTGAGCCATCCGAATCCAAGGAGGCCGCCGCGCTGAACGACGCCGAGAACTTCGTACGAGCCATCAACTACGGAATCCTGCAACAGGACGCGGAAGACGCGGCGTACAAGTTCTACTCGGACCCCCGAGGCAACGCCCAGGCGTACGCGAAGAAACAGATTCAGCAGTACATCGATGGTGGATGGACCGTCACGGGGACGCAGCGCTACTCCGGCGCCAAGGTCGATCTCGCGAGCGACGGCAACCGCGCATCAGTGTCCTTTTGCGATGACGACTCGAAGTTTTATGGCAAGGAGATCAAGTCCAAGAAGGTACTCAAGACCAAACCGAGCAACAAGGACTACTACTTCTTCGAGATCGTCATGACTACGTCCAACGAAGCCAAGGGCCTGTGGACCGCCGAGACCATCGAGGTGCAGAAGGAGGCAACACAGTGCAAGGCGTGAAGCGGAGGGCTCTGCCCATCGTCGGCACGGTGGCCGCTCTGCTCTTGGTACCTGCACAGAACGCGTTCGCCGGCGGCCCGATCGACAAAGGTTCCACGGAAACGGACACCGACAACGGTCTCAAAGGCGACGATCTCTACGCCAAGGCAACGGCGATCTCGTACGACACCTCGCAGAACGGCTCCGGGGCATCAGTCGGACCTGTCACCGTCAGCGGTAGCAACTGGACGCCGCCTGCTTGTTGGCATGCCCCCCTGTGGTCGGCGAAGCAATTCGCCAAGGAAACAGAGGAGGGGTACAAAGAGGTCTCAGGTGATCCCAACCAGCCCGCACACGCCAGGAAGGGCTCATACGAGTTCCGGCAGATCTACAAGGATGGCGACTACAACAACTACAACCTCGACAAGCAGGACGAGGGCATGTGGTGGGGAGCTGTCGAGAACCCGAATGCTCCCATCCTCGAGCGGACCGCCTGTAATTCGACGCTGCCTTTCTGGGCCGAGAACGGCGAAATACCTGATGTAGAGACGGCCGTCACACCGGAAATCCTCGCTGGTCTCGCCTACGAGCAGATCAAGGTACCCGGCACCGAAGTGACGCTGGCGCCCGAAGGCACCACCAAGGTCAATCTCCGTACATGGGCCTGGCTGGACAAGGGCGAATTCAAACCTGTTTCGGTGACGGCGTCACTCAACACACCTGGTCTGAACATCCAGGCCACGACCACCGCCAAGCCAGTCTCCCTCAAGCTCGAACCCGGCACAGCGCATGCCGAGACATACCCCGCCTCCGGCGAATGCCAAATCAACGACGACGGTTCGATCGGCGAGCCGTACGCCAAGGGCAAGTCCGACCAGACCCCGCCCTGCGGCCTCAAGTATCTCCGCTCCTCCGGCGACGGAACGTACAAGCTCCAAGCGACCATCACCTGGGAGATCGACTGGGCTGGGACCGGCGGGGCGGGAGGGGACCTACCCGACGGCACCTTCGGTAATGACCAAGAGATCACTGTCCAAGAAATCCAGGCAGTCAACCGCTGAACATCCCAGCTGCGACCGCTCTTGACCCCTCACCTCCATGCGAATGCTCGTGCGTTGGGCGAAGCTGGGCGCAGGGCGGTCGCTGGTACCGAGCTGGCAGCTTAGGGAGCGGCATGGGAACAGACGGCGACAAGCCAAAACAGGATAACCCGGAGCGGGAGCGGGAGCGGCTGCAGAGGCTGAAGCGGGAGCTGGAGAGAGAACGGTCCAACCTGGTCGACGCCCTGAAGAGGGCGGCTGCGGACATCGGGAAAGGGGGCCGGGACTCCGCGAAGTCATGGGTGGGAAAGAACGCCGACAAATGGCACAACGACGTAGCCGGCCACCGCAAGACAGTGCGCGCCCGCATCGACAAGGTACTTGAGGACATTCAGCGCGAAATCGACCGTATGCCGGAGAAGGTCACGCCGGAAGAAGCCAGTTCGATGAACCGCAACAGACGAATGTACTGAGAAGCGGCTCAAGGCGGCAGTGAATCTGAGCGAACGGAGACGGCGGCTTGCTCAACGATGAAGGCGGAAGCGGCGGAAGTGTCTTTTCGGGGATAGACCCGGACGCGCTCAAGGGCACGATCGACTCCGTGCGACGGGATCAGGAGACGCTCCAGGACCGGGCCTCCTACTTCAAGATGGAGCTTGCCTACTACGGCGTGGGGGCCGAGGAGTTCAAAGACGTCCTGCACGTGGCGAGTTGGGCCAGGGACGAACTACCCATGTTGAAGAGGCGCTACCACTTGGCCATGAACATGGACAACGACCCCTACCCCGGTTTTCAAGGGCATGGTCCAAGTCAACGAGGCGAAGGTCACTCGAGCTGCCAACGCAGCGGCGTCCAAGGACGCCAAGCGCGCCGCGAAGCTCGCGAAGAAGGACCCCGAGGACCTCAGCCCTGAGGAGTTCGATGAGCTGAACGAACTTTTCGCCAAGAACTATGACGAATACCCCTTCGCGGAGAAAGTCATAGGAGCACTCGGGGCAAAGAAGACGTTGCAGCTTTGGGAGGAGATGAGCAACCTCGGCAAATCTCCCGGATATGGCCAGACTTCGGACTTCAAGCGTGCCGACGACCTCGACAAGATGCAGAAGAACCTGAGTCTAACCGTAGCGGCGGCAACCAACTCTGATTCGCCGGCGATGATGAAGTGGAAGAAGGACATGGTTGCGATCGGCGACGATCCGATCAGAGACCCGGGTCCTGCCCCGGGTGGCGACTCCGGTGGCCCTCCAGGCTTCGTCGTCATGAGCAACCTCATGCGCTACGGCGACTACGATGACAAATTCCTTGAGAAATACGGAACAGCGCTCATCAAGGAAGACAAGCGCGTAATGGAGGGCGCCAAACAGCCCTATGGCTCCGGCTGGGGAACCACAAGCACGGTCAACCATCTAGGCAACGACGAGGGCAACGACCCTCTCACCGGTTACATGAAGGCACTCTCCAACAGCCCGGACGCGGCAACCAAGTTCTTCACTGCCCAGCAAAAGGGCGGTGACGGCAAAGCGGAATCTAACTTCAAATACCTCTTCGAGGACCGCAAGTGGCCGGACGACAGCGCAGAAGGAAAGACGAGCGTAACTGGCCGCAACTCAATGGCCCATGCGCTCGAAGCAGCAACTACCGGCCACCGGCCTGGCGAACCGGCCACGGCGGAGGACATCAAGCACTCTAAGGAACAGTTCGGCCTGTTCAGCGCTCTAGTGAAGTCGGTGTCCAAGGACCAGGACCGCTTGCGTAGTCACGAGTACATGTCGGACAGCTTCGCGAACATATCGGCCGAGTACATGCCGGATCTTCACCGCGGCCTGGATCCAGACGTCTTGTACGGCGACAAGCTTTACCCGACCCCAGGGGTTACAGGCAATATCGACAAGTACGATGCCGCGCGGTTCCTGCATGCGGTGTCCCGCAACAAGGAAGGGTACGACAGGCTAAACGTCTCCCAGCACGTATACGCTGCCGCGTTGATGGAGGCGCAGGCGAAGCATCCTGACGCCTACCCGCAGAGCACCGATGCCACCATCGACAAAATCGCCTACGAAACCGGCCTCTTCCAGGGCGTCATCGGTTCAGGCCAGCATTTCCAAGCCGACAAGGACGACGCTGACGCAGCCGCACGAGACGGCGCCTGGAAGGACCATGCGAGCACGTGGGGAGGCTCTTTGGTCGGTAGCGCGACAGCCGTCGCGACGGCATCGTTCACCGGTCCCGGTGGCATCGTGGCAGGCGGCCTGGCCGGAACAGCCGCAGGCGAAGTCTTCAACGGCATCCTTGACGGCTTCGGCGACGACGGGGAGGAACAGAAGGAGCAGGTCTACCAGAACGTACAGCGCATGGATCGGATCGAACACTCAACCCTCGTGACCACCCAGGAGTCCGTCCAGGCTGCCACCGGCGACGAGGCGGCCGTATCCAGGTCTGGCGACGAGGCGGGCAGGGGATTCAGGGACGCCAACTCCCTAGTCGATGACAGCAAAGCTGCCCAGTAGCATTTCAACCAGTTCGAAAGCGATTAGGTGATCGATCGTGACGGAACCAAGCGCCCGCAGAGCTCTCCGGAAGCCCTTCGTCTACGGCGTGGTGGCCGTGGTGGCTGCTATGGGCCTGCTCGTCGCTTACCTCCTCGGAGTCTTCGAGAAGCGTGGGGACATCAAAGCTGACGACGTGTGCAGTAACCTCCCCGACCGGCAAGCAGCCGCCGACATCTTCAACTCCGCATTGCCACGGGCTGCCAGTTACAACTTCGTCATGAGGGCCACACCAATCCCGGACTGGCACTACATCAGCCACTGCACCGGAACGGGTGACGGCGATAACCTTCTCAACCTGAACGCCAAGGTGGGCCCCGCAAGGTCATGGCGTACATGGGCCGACCGCACACTGCCACCGACTTCAGGGGGCAAACGCACCTACTTCAATGCCGGCATCAAGGGCGTCTCGACAGCGGATCTGGCTGCCGTCTACGTCCCTTGCTACCGCAGTGAGAAGACAAGCAAGGCACGGTACAACATGACCGTCTTCGCCCAGGCCCCGCAAGGCCTCGAGGGCTCGGACAACGAAGCGCGCAAGACGCTCATCGATCTGGCCACGGCCTTGGGTCGCTACGCCCACGAAGAAGCAAAGTGCGACCTTCCGTCCAAACTCCCGGGCTGAGTAAGGAATCCTGTGTCCTTCACCGCGCCATAAACGAGCCGTTCCGGGATCACCGGAAGCTCAAGACTCGGGCACACCCGTCTGCCTTCCGCCTTCCTCGACAGCCTGCCGGGGTGCCCAAACAGCGCGTATCTCATTCACGACGGGTACATACCAACACCATGTCCAAGCAACAGTCGGCTCCCGCACCAGCCCGCGCTGAACCCCCCTCGCAAGCGCGCCGGGTCACCGCCGCGTCCGTCGACGCGCTTGTCGCCCTGGTGTGCGGCCTTACGGCCGGAGCCGCGGCCGGCGTGACGGTGGTCGACGGAGTGGTCGAACTCCGGCCGCAGTCCCCCGCGGTGTGGGGCGCAGCGCTCGGCGTGACCATCGGGCTCTCCTTCGTCAACCACGTCCTACTCACGCTGGCGACCCGGGCCAGCCTCGGAAAGCTGCTCACCGGACTACGAGTCGTCCGCCCGTCCGACGGCGGACACCCCGGTTTCTTCCGACTCATCGGCCGCTGGCTTTTCGGCTTCTACTGGATGGTCGTCTTTGTTCCTATCCATCTGGCAACGGAAAGCGACGTGGAACAGCAGGACGCGGTAGGGCTGCGTATCGTACGTCGCAACAAGTGAATCCGAGCTAATCGACCGACCTTTGTGGAATTCATGCCATTAGGGCAGATGGGAGCAAGATGCGTCGTCCGCAAGTGATAGTCGCGGTAATGTCGGTCGCGGCCCTCGCGGCTTGCACCAGCGAGAAGCCGCCTGCCGAGACCGAAACCCCACTGAGTCCCGTGTCGCTGACAGTTCAACACCTCGACGATTACGTCAAAGGAAAACCGGGCCGCATACTCCTCGAAGTCGACAACGAGGGGCCCTATCGAGAGACGGTCGATGTCGACCTCTCTTTTAACCTAAAGAACGCGCCCAAGGGCGGAGATGGGATCTCTGTCGAATACCAGGAACCAAAATCTCGCTCGTGGAAGAACCTCCACCTTTCCTCCAAATACGCAGAGGGTGCCACGGCCTTGGGAGGCTCCTACCAGGTGCCGTTGGCCAGAGGAGCCAGCGCGCTGATGCTCCGTTTGACGCCTGAAGCCCGCCCCACGACCAGTGGACAATCAATCGGCATAACCGCAAAATTGCGGAGCGGAAGAAGGATTCTCGCCAACGAGCACGGAACTGCACCGCTGGCCAACCTTCAGGTCTCGGCAGAGTCAGGCGACGATTACGTGCGACGGGAAGGCGGCTGGTCCGAGTACAGCTTCTCCGTCAACAACCGTTCCACAGTGGACTATCCCAAGATTCAAGTTCTGGCGCACTTGTGCAAAGAAGCCGGAGACGCGCCCCTGGACGAGGACTGCGAATCCGACGAGTCAACTTCTCACCTCCACGTCCAATGGAAAACGCAAGATAGCTGGAAAGACCTGGACATTACCGCCGACGCGCCCGATTCGGAACCCGAGGACGTGAATCTGATGGAAGTTGGCGCAATACTCAACAGCAACGTTTCGCTACCTCCAGGAAAAAGCCGGATTATCCATTTCCGGATTGAAGCAACCAGCAATTTCCCGAAGGGGGACTGGGGCGGGCAGCTACAGTTCTTGGCGCGCAGCAAGGGAGATAAATCCCTCACAGCGTTCAGTACGGGGAACAGCTCCTTCCAAGTGAAATAGCGAGCTGCTCGGCACTCAGTAAGGTGTACACCTCGACAATTCATAGCCCAGCAGCGAACATTGGCCAGCCGACCAGCCACCCCATCGGTCACCAGGACGACGTCGAGGCCCGTGCGTCCTGTGCTACGTCGACCCGCCCCAGGAGGTCGACGGTGAACCGCATCACGTCGGTACGAAGCCAAGGGCAGGTCATCGGGGCGATCCGGCGCTTTTCGCCCAAGCGCCCTGTGTAAGCGCACCTGGCGTATCGACCAACCTGGCCATCCTGAAGTCGTGGGCCGCAACGAGTGGGGCGAGCCGCGACGCCAAGAAGGTCGCGGGGATCGCCGACCCGACGCCGGATGAGGCGACCAGCACTCCAAGTCCCGCTCAGTTGAGTGGAGGGCAGACGACAAGGTGGCGGTGGTGTCGGAGGGCGGCGCGAAGGTCACCATCTGAGCAGATTGGCTCGACCGTCGGCTGGCCTTCGCATTCGCACTCGTGGGCGGCCGATGAGGATGAGAACTTGCGTCGCACCACTCGCTGCCACAGCCTTCGGCTGTTCTTGGTACCCACCATCCGCCCGCGGCCAGATGCCGCTAAGGTCAAGTAACCCCTACATACATCGACCGTGGAGACAGGACTGGTGTTCGGCAAGAACAGGCACGTCGACGAACCTCCCGTGCCGTCCATCCCCTGGACCGACGTGTGGGAATTCGCCATCGGCAACGAGGAGCGGCCTGCCACCGGTCAGCGCAAGAATCCCGTACTCGGGCTCCGAGCCTTCAGGGTCCCGCACGGCGGAGGGATGCAACGCGTTTTCGCTCCCTGTGCCTTCTTCCCTCCAGAGACGCCGACCACCTCGTCATCGGCCCCTGGTCTTCGACTGTACGAGGACGCCGAGGGCCGGACGCTGCTCTGTTCCCTCGACGAGCCGGAGGAGATCAAAGGCGAGCGCCGTCGCTACGTCCGAGATGGAAAAGGGCAAACTATCGGCACAATCCGCCGCATTTCTCCTCTCAAACACGCCCTGAAGCCAACTTGGCGCATCGATCAGCCTGGCCACTCGGAAATCGTGAGCAGCGAGGAGTGGGCCAAGGGCGGCCCCAAGGAGATGGTCCAGCGCGGCGCCGGCAAATTTCTGCTCGGTGCCATTCAAGCTGTGGCCGACATGGGCGCCGAAGGCGGTGACCAGCCCTCGAAGTCACGCGTCCTTGAGTGGCGGGCCGACGGCGAGCTGGTGATGACGTCCGAGGGCCACCGCAGGTTCCTCATCCGCGCCTCATGGCTCGACCGCCGTCTTGCGTTCGCGTATGCACTTCTGCGTGATAGCTGACGGCCGTGCTCTCAAGGCACACCCGTATCATGGTGCGCCTACTCCCAACCAGCCTCAACAGGCCAGCGGTGAAGTGCTTTAGGGGGATGAAGCATGGGCATGAGGAATGCCAATCCGGACGACCTTGACCAGCTCGCGAAGCTCTTGGACGGCCGGGGTGGAGTCCAGGACAAGCTGGACGAAGCGTTCACGAGAGCATCGCAGCTCGGCGTCACGAGCAAGCTGACCTCGCTCAAGCCTTTGCGTTCCTGGGTGACCGACACCTCTCCAGACCTGCGCAAGCGGGCCATCTTCGCCCGGCTGGAGAACGGTGACCCCGAAGCCGGTCTGCGCTGGGCCGGGTTCAGCCCCGAGGACATCAAGAAGTACAAGGGCGAGAAACTGGGCCCCGATGCGCTCCTGTTGGCCAACTCCGTCGCGGCCAGCGACGATCCGAACGCCGACGAGTTCAAGCGGCAGCCCGACGAGTCCTTGTCCGACTGGATCGAGCGCCTCGGGGCGCATGCGATATCCCGGATTCCCGGTCTCGAGCCGCACGAAGAGACCATCGCGACCATGATCGGGCTCTACGGCGACTGGGGCGCCGTCACCGCCGCCTCCGCGGTCGTCACGATTCAGGGCGCGTCGATGACCAAGGTGCTGCTCGGCAACTCCCTGAAGCAAGGTGCACTCCGGACCTGGAAGACCCGCCTCGGCGTCGCGCTGCGTGGCTCCAACAACGGACTCATTCGCTCAGCCGGAAACGGCCTCATCAAGTGGACGCCGAAGCTCCGCTCGCTCAGCGCCCCGGGCAGCTGGCTACCGGGACAGCTCGGCAATCTCCTGTCACGCAATTCCGTCTACCAGAACATCTCCCGAGTTCCGCTGACGAGCGGTATCAGAGGGGACTTGCTCGGTAACGCGTACAACGCACTCCGTTCCACACCGCTCATGCGCAGTCTCGGCGCCAACGGGGCCATCGACTTCTTGGTCGGCTCAGACAAACTCGCCAAGACGTACGGCGGCTTCACACATGCCGGGCAGCCGGTAGCCCGCGCCGGCAACGCCAGCCTCCTCAAGGTTTTCACCAAGGCCTCAAACGCCCAGAGGTTTGCCAACTCCCTGCCGAATGCGGCACGGGGCGCCGGCGCTCTGCGTACCGGTCTTGGCACAGCAGCCAAGACCGCGGGTTTCCTGCGTGGGGCGGGCATCGTCGGCGGCATCGCCTCCACCGGCTTCAGCGCCGCCAACGTCATCTCGCAGGGCAACCCCGTAGACGCCTTCAAGAAGAACGGTGCCGGGTACGTCGCCGACGTGGCCGAGGTCGGCTTCAACGCCTCCTTGACCGCAGCGATGGTGGCCCCCAACCCCGTCACGATCGGCCTCGCCGTGGGCACCGGCCTCATCTATGGCGGTGCCAAGGTCGTCGAGCACTGGGACGACATCAAGAAGGGTGCGGGGGAAGCAGCCGACTGGGTCGGCGACAAAGCCAAGGACCTGGGCAAGAGCGTCGCCGAATCAAAGGCGAATCCCATGAACTGGTTCTGAACCGCGCCCTCATCGTGGCAAGTAGTCCGGCGCAGGGCGGTCGGCGAGCCACGGATATCGTTCGGGGCCGCACCCCATGGTGTGCGGCCCCGCCGTGATGACGACGCTCAGTCTTCGTCGATCAGTTCTTCCCTGTCCGGCAGCAAATCCGTGATCTTCTTCCAGACCTCCGCCGAGTTCGACCTGACCACCGCCAGCACGCTGTCGGGCCCCACCTGCCCCGGCATGATGGGCTCCTCAGGCTGTTCGCGGATCCAGTGACCGAGAGGGCCGCAGTCCCAGACGGCGAGCGCACGGATCATCGCGGTGCGCTCGCCCTCGTGCTTGCCGTCCCACGCCACCGTGATCCGCCACGTGGCGTTGAGGGCGGCGACAAGGTCCAGGAACTGACCGAGCTCCGGGTCCTTGAGGGTGCTGTCCGCCTCCCCGACCGCCTTGCGGGCCAGGTCTCGGGACTCGTCAGCGCTCGCTTCGCCGAGTGCGACGAAGGCGGCGTCCAGCGCGCCCATCGTCGTCTCTATGCGGACGTCCGGGGCATCCTCTTCGGGCTTCTCGTCGCGGTGCAGATTGACCTTGCGGGCGAGCTCCCACACCAGCGTGTTCGGCTCGATGGAGACGTACTCGGACTCTTCCTCGCCGGGCCAGCCGTCGTGAGAGATGACCGCTTCCTGGCCGACGACCACACCGTGGTTGACGGGACCGTGCTCGCCCGTGACCTCCACCTGGATCATGACCATGGGGTCGGCCAGGGCCCCGAGCAGATCGCGCAACAGCGGGGCCAGTTCGCCCTCTTCGCCGACCAGGCCGATTCGCTGCAGTTCTACCAGGGAGTCCCAGAGTTCCTCGGGCGGCGTTTCACCATCCAGAAGGTGCGCGAAGACCGCGATATGGCGGTCGGCCAACCGAAAACGTGCTCGGGAACTGTCGTACGAAGGCACTGGTCTCGTCTTCTCCCCGTGAATCAGCGGTGTCCCGCTCACTTCTTGTTGTCCTGCAAATCCTTGGCGCCCTGGCTGCACTGCTGCGCCTCATCCCGCAGGGCCTTGGCAACCGTGCCGCAGGTCGTCTGCCAGCTCTTCAGCTTGCCCCGCACTGCGTCGGCATTGGGGCCCGCCCATGTCTTCATGGCGGTCGTGGTGTGATTCTTGGGCTGATTGACGAGTGTTTCAATGTGGTCCGCCAACGATCGCAATTGCGCGGCACGTCGATTCAGTTCCTGTATGTCCGGATTTGCCACATCGACCTCCCCAGTTGCTGCCGGAAACCCCAGCCTAGCCACAGTGGCCGTCACTGTTCACCTGGGCACCTGCGCGCAAGGCTGCACATAACATCCCATGCCGAGCTCAACTGGACCTCTGGAGCAGGACATCCGGCTGATCGGCTTCCAACTGCCGCCCCCGCACCCGAGCTCGACTCCTCGCGGCCCCAGCATGTCTGCGCGGAAGGGCCCTCCTCGTCTCGTGGCTGATCCCCCTTTACGGGAACTACTGTCGTTGCGGTAGCGTCCCCTGATGCAAACAGACAGTCTGTTTGCCTCTGTTACACGGGGAGGATCGCCATGGATCGCGGTGCGGATCTCACACGGCTCCGGGAACTGTCCAAGCTCTACGGAAAGAAGGCTGACGACCTGCGGGTCCTCATCGGTGCCCTGCAGAAGGCCACGGCCGACAGCTCGACCTACTGGAAGGGCCCGAAGGCCGAACGGTTCCGTAACGACTGGGCCGACGTGAAGCCGACCTTCGACAAGTGGGTCGACACGCTGAACGAGGCCAGCAAGTCGACGAACACCAGCGCCGACAATATCGAGCGCGCCACCTGATCCAGGGGCGACCGGCGCACATCAGCGGGGCACCCACCTCACGAGTCATCTCGAAGGGGTGTGTGCCCCGCTGCCGTTCGCGTGCCGGGGCTTCAGGGGTCGATCCGTACCCTTGAAGCCTGGGCGAACCTCAGTTGTTCATGACCGCCTGAATCGGCATGAACGCTCCACCGGACACCATCAAGCCGCTGCCCGCCGGACCGCCACCGCTGTTCGAGGGGAGCCTGATGCCGAAGAGCTCTCCCTCCGACGGACTTTGAGGAGACAGCAGCACGCCGTTGCGCGACTTGCGCGCCTCGACGGAGAACCCTCGGTACTGACCGGACAGACTGTCCGTCGCGCCGGCGGCGATCAGTCCGATTCCGCCGTCCGCCCCCTTGCGGATCACGGACTCCAACGTCTCGTCGAGGCTGGTGTCATAGAGCAGTTCGGCGTCATCAACGACGACAACGTACGAGTCGAGGTTCTCCACCAGCTCCTCCAAGTCTGCCTCCCTGCTGTCCGCGTTGAGCAGCCCCAGGACGCCTGCACGGCCTTCCAAATCCCGCAGCGGGGACCTGCGCGGAGTGACGAGCACGACGGAGGTGCCGGCCTGCAGCAGCGACTCCGTCGCAGCCACAAGAACAGTGGAACGGCCTGACTTGGGCGGTCCCGCGATGAGGAATCCAGGACCGTTCTCTTCCAAGTCGATCCCGATCGGGTGCAGCTCGTCGCCTCCCACGCCGATCAACGCCCACAGCGGGGACGGCGGCGTGAAGTCGGGATCGAGAGCCAGCGCCTCGGTCGCCGTGATACGCGTGGGCAGTGCGTCTACACGCATCGGCCGACGGTCGGCCGGCAGACGCCCGAAGCGTGCCGCCGCCTCTTCGGCGATATCCCGCAACGCACGCACCTGTGCCTGGCCCGCGGGGTCCTCGGCGAGCAGTCCGATCTGTGTCTCGTCCACGCCCACATCGGTAATCCGCAGGGCGCGCCCCGGTGGCATGTTCTTGGGCACTTCTCGCACCTGTAGCCCCGCGGTGGAGTAGTCGTTCGGGTCCGCGAAGCGCAATACGAGCCGATCCGCGAAGGCAGACGAGACCTGGCCGCTGAGACCGGTGCGGTCTGCGGTCATCACGACCTTGAGGCCAACCGCGGCTCCCTCTCGGAAGATCCGCTGAGCCAACTCGAGCAATTGCCCGTAGTTGTAGTTCTCGAAGGTCGACGCGAAGCCCTCCCAGCCGTCCAGCAGCAGCACCATCCACGGAAGACGTTCGTCGGGAGCCGCACTCGCGCGCTGCTCCGCGGCGCTCGACGCACCCTCCATGGCCAGCAGTTGCTGTCGCCTTGTGATCTCGCCGAGCAGGCGATCGATCAGGCGGCGTACCCGGTCGGGCTCGTCACGGCTCACCACGGCCCCCACGTGCGGCAGTCTCACCAAGGGCAGCAGCGCGTTGGAGCCGCAGTCGATTCCGTAGACGTGTACGTCATGTGGAGATGTACTGCGGGCGAGCGATCCGGCCAGCGTGCGCAGGGCGGTGGAACGACCGGACCTGGCGCCGCCGAGCAGCAGGGTGTGCTCTCCGTGGACGAGGTCCAGAGCCAAAGGCTTGCGGCTCTGCCGCGCCGGAAGGTCGATCAGGCCGAAGGGAACCGGTGCGACATCGTCGCCTGTCGCCGGATCGCTGTTGTACGAGGCATGTTCGTCCAGCGTGACCAGTTCGGTCAGCGGCGGCAGCCAGGGGCTTCGCTGTTCACCGAAGCCCATCTTCTCGGCCCCGTCGCGGACCGCGTCCACGAGGACGGCGAGGTCGGTGACCATGGTGCCGTCGTCCTCGGCCTCCGTCCGCTTCGGCAGCGGACGGCTGTACGCGCTCCAGGGCAGCGGGACCAGCGTCGCTTTGGGCCCGCTCTGGCCTGTGGCAGGCCTGCGGCCACCGATACGCGCCGACTGCACGCCGACGAGCGACTGCGCGCCGGAACGCACGTAGGCGCGTCCTGGTGTGGACTTGGCGATAGCCCCCGAGTCCGGCGCCTCGATGACATCCATGGATTCCGAGGCGTCCGTCACGCGCAGTGCGATACGCAGGTTCGTGTTGGCGCGAATGTCCGCGCTTACCACGCCCGCCGGGCGCTGCGTCGCCAGGATCAGATGCACACCTAGCGACCGGCCACGCCGGGCGATGTCGACAAGTCCCGCGATGAAGTCCGGCAGTTCGGCGACCAGCGACGCGAACTCGTCGATGACGAGCACGAGTCGGGGCATCGGCTCCAGCTCGGGACGAAGCTTGCGGGTGTCGTTGTAGTCCTCGATGTCCTTGGTGCCGGTGTTGAAGAGAATCGTCTCGCGACGGTGGAGCTCAGCAGCGAGCGAGGCCAGAGCCCGCTCCGTCAGGTGGGCGTCGAGGTCGCTGACCATGCCGACTGTGTGCGGGAGCCGGGCGCAGTCCATGAAGGCACTGCCGCCCTTGTAGTCGATCAGGACATAGTTCAGGGCGTCCGGCCGGTTGGCGAGAGCGAGCGAGGCGATGATCGTCTGCAGGAGCTCGGACTTACCGGCGCCAGTCGTACCGGCGACGAGCGCATGCGGGCCATCGCGCCGGATGTCCAGGACGAACGGTCCGTCCGCCGCGATACCGATGGGAGCGGCCGTCGTCGAACCGCCCGCCTGCCAGATCCGCTCCACGTCCCCACCCGTCGGGTCGGGCATGCCGAGCAGCGAGAGCAACCGGGCTGAGGTGGGCAGAGCGCTGTCGGCGTCGTCACGGCTGACGTCCCGCACCGGAGCGAGGGAACGAGCGAGCAACTCGCACCACTCGAACGGGACTTGATCAGCCAGTACGTCACCCACCGACTCAAGGCCGTGGCCGCGTACCCGGACGTGATGCGGCGCGTCGGGTGTCCAGCACACGACGGCCTTGCACTCCTCGGGAAGCAGCCGCTCGTCCTCGTCGATGCAGAGTGCGTAGATCCCGTACTGCGGTCCCTCGGTGAGGATCTGCGGGACACCGGGCATCCGACGCAGCAGCCGCGCCCCGTCGAGAATCACCAGCACGTTGGCGTCCGGGTAGAGCTGCCCCATCATGTTCTGCTGCTCGCGGGCCGCCTTGCGCCGGCTCAGCTCATTCAGTAGCTCATTGACACGGCGAGCGATGGCTTCCGAGTCCGAGGCCACGAGGGCGACGCAGTCCTGGCCCTGGCCGGGCGCCGTGTGGGGCAGCCAGTGGGCCCAGCTCCACTCGGCACCGGCGGCCGCCGTCGAGGAGAGCGAGACGAGAGAGAGGTCCCTGGGGCTGTGCAGAGCCGCCGCCTGCACTCCGAGCCATCGCGCGGTCGCGAGCGCACGGGCGCGGTCGCCCGCCACACCGACGACCCCCAGTTCCGCGAACGGAAGGGTGACCGGGACGTCAGGGAGGATCGGTGGTTCGGGGCGGTCCTCGTCGTAGTGGGTGCCGCCACGCCCCAGCACGAGCTCGACGTCGGAAGGCAGTCCGCCGACACCGATTCTCAACTGCATCGCGTCCGGGTCCGTGAGTCTGCGCTCCCAGAGGCGGCGGCGCGGTCCCGTTGCGAAGAGCAGGATCTCCGCCGGGTCGGGGTGGTCGGCACGCCGGTCGCGCTGCTCCTCCTTGGCCACAAGCTCGAGTTCGGCCTTGTGGGCTGCGAGATCCTTCTTGTACTGCTTCAGCGAGGTCTTGTGTTTCTGTTTGCCCTCACGGTTCTCGCTCAGCCACTGGCCCGCCATCATCAGGGGGCTCATCAGGCAGAAGAGCAGCATGTAGATCTGCTGGGTGACGAAGTACATGACCAGGCCGAAGATCATCGGCGTGAAGGCCATGATGAACTGGAAGCGGGCCCGCTCCCCCTTCGTGGGCGGCTGCGGCACGACGAGCCGCCGTCGGGGCCGGAAGGGGGAGAGCCGGGGAGGTCGGTTGTACGCGAGGCCGCCCTCGGTCATCGCGGACAAGTGCGCGTCCGGCTCGGTCACTTGGTCGAGAACGAGTATGGAATCGCCGGCCCGGACCACTCCGCCGAGCGGCCACGCGGTCTCGCCGTCCACCGTCTCGTCATCGAGGAGCACGTCGACGCCGGGCTGCGGGACGAGTACAGCCCCGCCCTGGACGTCGATCGTCAGACGGAGCGCCACCGGCGACAGCGAGGAGTCCGGCAGGGACAACGAGCAGGTGGGCGCCGAACCTATGGTGGCCACTCCGGCGCCCAGTCGCACCACGCGACCGGACGCGGGGCCGGCCGCAGCTCTCAGTTCGTACTGCCCGACGGGCTCCCCTCTGCGCAGCAGCGGTCCGATCGTGTCATCGACGGAGACGCGCATACCGTCGCGCAGCACAGGCGCCGCCGGTGACAGCGGGTCGCAAGGGAGGCCGTCGGCCCA
Organism: Streptomyces vastus; assembly: GCF_039532825.1. Classification (NCBI taxonomy): domain Bacteria; kingdom Bacillati; phylum Actinomycetota; class Actinomycetes; order Kitasatosporales; family Streptomycetaceae; genus Streptomyces; species Streptomyces vastus. The sequence goes on along the minus strand of NZ_BAAASJ010000041.1, from coordinate 109,838 downwards.
CAAAGTGGGCGCCGCCGGTCCGCCGTGGCCGGGCAGCGAGGCCAGTGACGTACCGGGCAACGCCACGACGTTCGGCAGCGCGCCGCTCGCGGGTGGCCTCGATGTACCGAGGGCTGCCGCGAGAGCTTCCGCGACGTCGCCGGCGGTAGCCGCGTCGTCCATGGTGACCATTACGTCCTGCGGCTCACCGCCCTCGTGCACGACAGTCACCAGCACCTGCATGGTCGCTTTCCTCCCCGTCAGCCTGTGCGGCTACGTTCATTGCCTCGGTTCACGGAGACTAGCCGCAGTCTCGAGTCCTGTGGCCAGTCGTCTTGATTGAGTGCCGGCGCATCAGACGGCAGGCAGCGCGTAGATCTCGTAGCCGTGCGTCACCAGCAGCCGGTCGCCGGATATAGCGACTTGAAACGGTTCCACCGGGTCCTTGTTGTCGTTGTAGACCCAGCGGGACTTGCCGGTCTTCGCAACGAGCGCGAAGATGCCGCCCTCGTCCTTGTACGAGGCTCCGTAGAGGGTTGCGCCGGCGCGCAGGAACGTGGTGGGGGCTCTCCTTGCACCGGGGTCCTCGCAGAGCCAGATCTTCCTGCCCGTCTTGACGTCGACTGCCCATACGCCGTCGTCGTAGTCGCTGACGTACAGCACGCCGTCGATGACCGTGGGGTCGTTGAAGCCACGACGGCCGTTGGGAGACAGCGTCCAGCGCCTCTTGCCGGTTTCCGCATCGAGCGCTGTCAGGTTGTCGCCCGGGAGGAAGACGAGGCCTGAGGCGACAGTGGGTGTCCAACTCCAGTCGTCGCCGAGCTTCTTGGTCCATAGCTGGCCACCCGTTGCGGTGTCGCGGACGGTGAGGTTGTACTTGGAGTCGGCGTAGACGAAGTACTTTCCGGAGGCGGTGCCCTCGACGTCCCAATTGTTGGTTCCCCAGTCGCGCATCTGGACCCACACCGTCTTACGCGTGGTGTGGCTGATGGCAGCAACGCCCATGCGGTAGTCGGTGGCGCTCTTCGAGTCGCTGAAGTCTGTCACCGTGACGTAGACGTTCTTCTCGTCGATGGCGATCGTGGCGTCGAGTTCCAGATTCTTGCCGAGGCGACTGCGCCAGGCCTCCTTGCCCGTCCTCACGTCCAGTGCCACCAGTGCGCCGTCGTAGTCGCCGTCGGCCAGGAACAGTTTGCCGTCGGCAAACAGCAGCTGGGCATTTGGCCGGACGACGCCAGGGCGAGACCAGCGCTTCTTGCCCGTTTTCACGTCGTACGCCACCAAAGGGTCCCCGCTGATCAACAGCAGGCCGTCGTGGGTCAGCAGCGGAAGGTTGGTACTGATGCTGTCCTCCGCCACCGACTTGTGCCACAGCGGCTGCGGGGCCGTGCCCGCCGGGGGTGTCGTGAAGTTCTCCGCCGCGGGCTCGGCCGCTCCTCCCTTGCCGTTCGCCGCCGACGCCCCGGTTGCGGCGCCGTCGTCGCGGGTCAGCAACCAGGCCGTGGCCGCGCCTGCGGCGGCCACCCCCGCGACGCCGCCACCGGCCGCGATTCCGATGAAACGGCGTCGGGACGGGGGCGCGGGTCCGGCCGGAATGGGAGCCGGCGGTGGCGTGCCCCCGTTGAGGACGGTCGGGGGCGGGCCGAAGCTCGGCGGAGGCGTGGGGTGGGCAGGGGGTGCGACAACTGGCATGCCAGCGCCCGAAGATGACGGATACGCGCCCGGAGTTGACGGATACCCGTAGGCCCCTGCGGTCGAAGCCGCAGGGGTGGCAGCCACCGGCGCCACCCCGTCCGACGGCGTCTCCAGGTCCAGGATCCCCGCCGCATGTGTGGCGATCGTCGAAGCCACCGCCGACGGCAGCCAGTCCCGGAACAGCCCGTCGACGCCCTGCGGCGCCAGGGCCCGCACGATCTCGCCCGGAGCCGGCCGCTGCCCCGGATCCTTCAGCAGGCAGGCCCGGAACAACCCGACCAACGACTGCGGTACGCCCGTCAGGTCCGGCTCGCCATGGACGATCTGGTAGAGCATCGCGGCGTGTGAGGCGGCGCCCTCGCCGAAGACGTTGCGGCCCGTTGCCGCGAAGGCGAGTACGGCGCCGAGCGAGAAGACGTCTCCGGCGGTCCCGACGTCCTGCCCCAACGCCTGCTCGGGTGGCATGTAGCCGGGCGAGCCGACCACAACTCCCGTCTGTGTCATGCGGTTTCCGTCCACCGCTCGGGCGATGCCGAAGTCGATGACGCGGGGACCGTCCGCCGCCAGGAGGACGTTGGAGGGCTTGAGGTCGCGGTGGATCAGGCCTGCCGCGTGGATCTCCTGGAGCGCGGCGGCCAGGCCTGCGCCCAGGGCACGGACCGTGTGCTCGGGGAGAGCGCCGTGGGCCTCCACCACGTCGGTGAGGTCGGGGCCGAGGACGTACGAGGTCGCGAGCCACGGCAGCGACGCGTCGGGGGCCGCGTCCACGACCGGTGCCGTATAGCGGCCGGAGACCGCGCGGGCTATCTCCACCTCGTGCTGGAAGCGGCGCCGGAAGTCGACGTCGGCGGCCAACTCCGGTCGTACGACCTTCACCGCGACCGTGCGGCCGCCCGGCGAACGGGCGAGGTAGACGCGGCCCATGCCTCCCACGCCGAGCCTCCGCAGCAGCCGATAGCTGCCCAACTCCCGCGGATCCTCCGGCTGCAGTGTCTCCATGGTCGGGCCTTCCCCGTTTCCTCGTCCGCGCGGTGTTTTCGTTCACTCGTTTGCAGACACAGTAGTTATCGATGTGACTGGCGGGAGTGGCCGGGGACGGCAAGGGAGAGCTGACGCGGCTGAAGTGGCCGGAGGACAAGGTGGGCCCAGTGAAGTGGTTCGCCGCTTCGTTGCCCGGGATGTCGCGACCGTGCTCGCCGCGCGCTACCTGTACCGCTCGTCCTCTCGACCTACTTGACCTTGTTCATCCGAGCCACCGGATCCCCCGCCTCCGAGTTGTCCGTCTCGTACCGCAGGTCGTCGTCCACCGGAATCAGGCGGACCTCGTGGCGGCCCATCACGCAGACGGCGTCCTTGGACTTCTTGGCGACGCTGGTGGCGGTGATCTGCCGGGGGGTGGCCTTCTTGAGGATGAGTACGGTGTCGCAGTGGCCGCCGATCAGGTCGGTCTGGCGGAACGTGCCGAACTGTTCGCCCACGCCGGCCTGGCGGACCGTGACGCGGAACTTGCCCATGGGAAGGGTGCCGTTGAGGGATACGCCGTCGCCCTCCCAGGTGCCAAGGTAGCGCTCGGGAATGGCCGCCCCCGTCGCTGGTGCCTCGGTGGCCGGTGCGTCGGTGGGCGCGGACGCGCTCGGCCTCGGGGCCGAGTCGCCGGCCGCGTCCCTGTCGTCCGAAGCTCCGCCCGGCAGCAGGTCGAAGACGAGCACCGAGCCGAACGTCACCGCCGCCAGCGCTCCCGCGACCGCCAGCGCCACCGTGCAACTCAGCTTGCGCCCACGGCCGCCCGCCCCCGGCACGGACGTCGCGGCCACGGAGACGGTCAGCTTCCCGGGGCCAGGGCTCGATCCCGATCCCCCCGATGCCGATCCTGGGCTGTCGCCCTCGCGCGGTTCCGGGACGTACGTCGGTACGTCCGCCACCTGAGCCGCTCGCCCAGCGCCATCCCCCACGCCGTACGAAGGATCCGGCGGCCCGAACACCCCAGCGGGACCAGCAGGACCAGTCGGAGCAGACCCGTTGGCCGCCCCCTCCTCCCCAACCGGCAAAACGGCGTCCGCCCCCACCGAAGGACTACTGAACCCCACCAACCCCGAAGGCTCCGACCCCGAACTCACCCCCGTCGCCTCGAGGTTCAGTACCTGCACCGCACTTCGGCTCACCTGCTCCACCAACGGTCCCGGCAGCCACCCTGCCGCCACCGCTCGCGCCGCCCCCTCCGGCGCGAGCCGCGCGGCGAGCGACCCCGGAGACGGACGCCCACTCGGGTCCTTGGCCAGACAGGCCGCGACCACGTCGCGCACCTCGCCCCGCAACGCCCCTTCCTCGGAGCCGAGTTCAGGTTCCTCGTGCACCACCTTGTAGAGCAGGGCGGCTGAGGAGTCCCCGGGGAACGGGGGCGAACCCGTGGCCGCGTACGCCAGTACCGCCCCCAGCGAGAAGACGTCCGCCGCCCCCGTGGCCCCCTTCCCCAGGATCTGCTCGGGCGACATATAGCCGGGCGAGCCGACGGAGACCCCCGTGGACGTCAGAGACGCCGTGCCGTCCGTCGCTCGCGCGATGCCGAAGTCGATGAGGAGCGGGCCATCCAGCGTCAGGAGTACGTTCGAGGGTTTGACGTCGCGGTGTACGAGGCCCAGTCCGTGCACCGCCGACAGCGCCTCCGCCAGGCCCGCACCCAGGACCCGTACGGAATGTTCTGGCAGTGGACCGGCGTCCGCGACCGCCGCGGCGAGAGAGGGTCCTGCGGCGTACGCGGTCGCCACCCACGGGACCGAGGCGTCCGGGTCGGCGTCGAGGACCGGTGCCGTGTACGCGCCGCCCACCCGGCGCGCCGCGTCGACCTCGCGGCGGAACCGGGCGCGGAACTCCTCGTCGAGTGCGAAGTGCGGGTGCACGATCTTGACCGCGACGGTGCGGCCGCCCGCGCTGCGGCCCAGATAGACGCGGCCCATCCCGCCCGAGCCGAGCCGGCCGAGCAGCCGGTAGGGCCCCACTGTGGTGGGTTCACCGACATCGAGCGGCTGCATGGCGTGTGCCTCCCCCGGACGCGCTCTACTCCCAACCAGCAAGAGTAGGGACAAGGAGCAGGGTAGGCGCTGCTTACGGCTCCAGCAGAGCCACCTTCACATCCGCCGGGAAGCCGGTCGTCGGGCCGACCCGGCGGGCGAACTCCGTGACTGCCTCCAACTGCGGCTCGCCGAAACGGAAGTCGAGTGTCGTGAAGTAGTTCTCCAGAACGCTCTCGTCGAAGGCCTCCCAGCGTGCCGCCTGCTCGGCGACCTTGCGAACCTCCTCCAGCGACAGGTCCCTGGACGCGAGGAAGGCCTCGTGGACCTTGCGCGTGAGCACCGGCTCGCGCTCCAGGTACTCGCGGCGCGCGGCCCAGACCGCGAAGACGAACGGCAGGCCCGTCCACTCCTTCCACAGCGCGCCCAGGTCGTGCACGGCGAGCCCCAACTGCGGCCCGTCGAGCAGGTTGGCGCGCAGCGCCGCGTCACCGATGAGTACGGCGGCCTCGGCCTCCCGCATCATCAGGGCGAGGTCGGGCGGGCACGTGTAGTACGAGGGCTGTACGCCGAACCGCTCGGCCAGCAGCAGCTCCGCGAGCCGTACCGACGTGCGCGAGGTCGAGCCGAGGGCGACTCTGGCGCCGTCCAGGTCCTCCAGCGGGACCTGGGAGACGATCACGCAGGACATCACCGGGCCGTCGCAGCCGACCGCGATGTCGGGGAAGGCGACCAGGTCGTCGGCGTGCTTGAGGAACTCGACGAGCGTGATGGGCCCGATGTCGAGATCGCCGCGCACGAGCTGCTCGCTGAGCTGTTCCGGGGTGTCCTTGGTGAGCTCGAAGTCGAGAAGCGTCCCTGTACGAGCGAGCCCCCAGTACAGGGGCAGGCAGTTCAGGAACTGGATGTGGCCGACGCGCGGCCGGGTGCGAGAATTGTCCACATCGCGAGGCTAGACCCTTTGGGGTAGCGTGCAGGCTTCGGGTCCCGGAGTGGTGGGAGCCATTCCGAAACCGGCGGCGCCTCTTGTGTCAATCCCTTTGACACCCGGTCGCCACCCTCACGTCAACCCCTCGGGCGAACTGCTCAAACCTTTGGGTGACGTGATCTTGACCTCTATTGCTTTCGGCTACCTGCGTGCTAGGCTCGGCCGCAAGTTGCAGTTTGGTTTCCCTTGCAGTACAGAGCCTGCGGAGCGCATGTAACCGCGGGCTCTCGTCGTTTTCAGACGAATGCAGTTGTTTACACAATCGCTGGTTCTGGAGCAGGGCAACCCTTTGGGCCCAAGGAGGGCTTATGGCTACCGGAACCGTGAAGTGGTTCAACGCCGAAAAGGGCTTTGGCTTCATCGCCCAAGAAGGCGGAGGCCCCGACGTCTTCGTCCACTACTCCGCGATCAACGCGAGCGGCTTCCGCTCCCTCGAAGAGAACCAGGCGGTTACCTTCGACGTCACCCAGGGTCCGAAGGGCCCGCAGGCGGAGAACGTCACCCCCGTCTGATCCTTCGGCTTCTGGAGCGAACGCTCTGATGCTCTGATCTCCGGAACGAGTGCAGTACCCAAGGAGCCCCGTCACCATTTGGTGCCGGGGCTCCTGCCTTTTGCCTGCGGCGGTTGGGCGGCCTTACGAGGCCGAAGGCCCAGCCCTCGCTCGCCTACCGCTCGTACAGCCCCTCTATCTCCGCCGCGAAGTCCCGCGCGATGACCTCCCGCCGCAACTTCATCGTCGGCGTCAGGTGGCCCGCCTCCTCGCTGAAGCGGCCCGGCAGGATCGTGAAGCGGCGGATCGATTCCGGGCGGGAGACCAGTTTGTTGGCCTCGTGGATCGCTCGATTGAGGATGGTGTTCAGCTCCTCGTCGTCTACGAGGAGCTCGGTAGGTACCGCGTGTTTGCGGTTCATCTGGCGCCAGTGGGCGATGCCGTCGGGGTCGAGGGTGATCAGGGCGCTGACGTAGGGGCGGCCGTCGCCCACGACCATGACCTGGGCGATCAGGGGGTGGGAGCGGAGCCAGTCCTCCAGGGGGGCCGGGGCCACGCTCTTGCCGCCGGCCGTGATCAGGATTTCCTTCTTGCGGCCGGTGATCGTGAGGTAGCCCTCGTCGTCGAGAGCGCCGATGTCGCCCGTCGCGAACCAGCCGTCGGGGGATGCGGGGACGACTCCGCCCGCGTACGGGTCCCAGTAGCCACGGAAGACATGGCTGCCGCTCAGCAGGATCTCCCCGTCCGCGGCGATACGGACCCGGGTGCCGGGCAGCGGCCAGCCCACCGTGCCGAGGCGGGGTTTGAGCGGCGGGGTGACCGTGGCCGCCGCCGTCGACTCGGTGAGGCCATAGCCCTCGAAGATCTCTATGCCCGCGCCGGCGAAGAACGCCGCCATCTCGCGGCTGAGCGGGGAGCCGCCGCAGATCGCGTAGCGGACGCGGCCGCCCAGGGCGCCCCGGATGCGGCGGTAGACGAGGGGGTCGTAGAGGGAGCGGGCCGCGCGCAGGGAGCGGCTCGGGCCGGAGCCCGTGCCGTGCTGCTCGGCCTCGACCGCCACGCCGTACGCGCGGGCGACGCGGGCCGCGCGGTCGAAGGACGAGGCGCGGCCCATGCGCTCGGCGGTCGCGCGGCCCGTGTTGAACACCTTCTCCAGGACGTACGGGATGGCGACCAGGAACGTCGGCTTGAACGAGGCCAGGTCGGTGAGCAGTTCCTCGGAACCGATGCCCGGGGCGTGCCCGAGCCGGACGCGGGCGCGCAGGCAGCCGATCGCGATCATGCGGCCGAAGACGTGGGAGAGGGGGAGGAAGAGGAGGGTGGCCGCCGGTTCGTCGGTGAGGGACCTGAAGGCCGGGTAGAGGAGTTCGATGGCGTTGTCGACCTCGGCGAAGAAGTTGCCGTGGGACAGTGCGCAGCCCTTGGGGCGGCCGGTCGTACCCGAGGTGTAGATGATCGTGGCGAGGGTTCCTGGCCCCAACATCCCACGGCGCACGGCGACTTCCGGGTCCGGCACGTTCCGGCCCGACTCGGCGAGCCGCTCCACGTGCCCCTTCTCGAAGACCCACACATGCCGCAGATCCGGGATCCTCTCCCGCTCCGGGCCCAGCGCGGCGGCCTGCGCGACGCTCTCGACGGCGAGCGCGACGGCCCCCGAGTCCTGGAGGATCCAGCGGGTCTGGAAGAGGGACGAGGTCGGGTAGATCGGCACGGTCACCAGGCCGGCGGCCCAGGCCGCGAAGTCCAGCAGCGTCCACTCGTACGTCGTACGCGCCATGATGGCGATCCGGTCACCCGGCATCAGCCCCTCGGCGATCAACCCCTTGGCCAGCGCCAGCACTTCGTCCGCGAAGGCGTTCGCCGTCACGTCCACCCAGTCGCCGTCCGGCCCCTTGCGGCTGAGCACGACATCGGCGGGGGCCGCGCTCGCGTTGTCGAACGGGATGTCCGCCAGGGATCCATGCGTGACCGGCGCGACGAGCGGCGGCACCGCCGCCTCCCGTACGACACCGTCCAGCCGCTTGAGGTCGGGCTCGACGAGCGCGGGGGCGGGGGTGGAGGACTTCCTGGCGGACATGGGGCGGCTCCTTGTTGTCATGCCTGGCGGTCCCTCCAGGGGTCCCCATGGGTCCTACGGGGCTGATCTACCCGGTGTTCAGTGGGAGTCGGGCCATCAACATACGCATTACGACGTACGCGGGTGTCGTCGACGAACCGTCTTCACCAGCGACGACGCCACCCTCCACAACATTCACAGGCGCTGGGGTGCGTCTCGACCGCTTCCTGACTTTTGAGTAATCTTACTCTGGAGTAAGAACCGTGATGAGACCCGCGATCGGATCCGGGACCATCCGCGATCAGATCCACGACTGCGCCGATCGAGCTGGGAGTTCTTGGACGATGGCCGACCACTGCTCCATGCGCCGCATGCACACCCGGACCCTCGCCGCCTCCCCAGCTCTCGCCCCCCTCCTCGCGTGCGGCGCCCTCGCCTCCCCCTTCAAGCGACCCCGGCCCGGCGGCATGCTCAAGACACCGCCAACTCGCCTCGTACTCCCGGGCGTTCGCATCGACCTCGCCAAACTCGCCGCGTACGAGCGCGTCTGCGGGTACGGCGTGGGCGCCGACGCGCTGCCGGTGACGTATCCGCATGTGCTGGGGTTTCCGCTGGCCATGCGGCTGATGAGTGCGCGGACGTTTCCGTTGCCGTTGCTCGGGCTTGTGCACACGGCCGTCGAGATCGTGCAGCGGGACGCGCTCCCGGCCACCGGGGAGTACGAACTCCACGCGTACATCGAGGGACTGGCGCCCCACCGGCGCGGGACCGAGGCGACCCTCGTCACCGAGGCCCGGGCCGGCGGCAGCCTCGTATGGGAGTCGAGGAGTACGTATCTCGCCCGGCATCGGACCGAGCAGACCGGGCAGACCGAGGCGCCGCGGAAAAAGGCCCACGCCGGGCCGCCGTCGGGCGAGGTCCGCAAACCGACACCCCTTCCCGCCATCGCCGAGTGGCGGCTGGGCGGGGATCTCGGACGGCGTTACGGGGCGGCGTCCGGAGACCGGAACCCGATCCACCTGCATCCGCTCACGGCCCGGCTCTTCGGCTTCCGGAGGCCCATCGCGCACGGCATGTGGACGGTGGCCCGCTGCCTCGCGGAGCACGGCGTTCCCGAAGCCGCTCACATCAAGGCCGAGTTCAGGGCACCGGTGCTGCTGCCGGGGACGGTGACGTACGCGGCGAAGGGGGGCGCCTTCGAACTGCGTGGGGGCGGGGAACGCGTGCACGTCGCGGGCGAGGTACGCCCACCGGCGTGATGGCGTGACTCGTTACGACTTCGGGGGTGTCCAGGCCCGCCCGTCCATCAGGTTCCCGAGTCCCGCCCAGGCGAAGTTCATCAGCGTCGCCGCCGCCTGCTTGGCGGAGACTCCGGGCGTGGTGTTGGCCCAGGCGGCAAGGGACTCGGCCGCGCCGACCAGGGCCTCGGCGAGGCCGGCGACCTCGTGCTCGGCGCGCTCGGCCGGCGACGGATCCCGGTGGGCCTCACGGGCGGCCACCGCGATCAACTGCGTGACGAACGCGACGAGTTCCTCCCGCATCGCGGTGACCTCGGCGGCGAACGGCTCGCCGTGCGTACGCGCCTGGAGGTGCAGCACCGCCCAGCCGTCCGGGTTCTGCGCGGTGTGCGTGAAGAACGCCCGCAGCCCTTCCCAGAGTTGGCGGTCGGCGGGCAGGCCGGGGTGAACTCCCGCGCGTACGGCGGCCGTCAGGGCGGCGGCCTCGCGGCGGATGCAGGCGCTGAAGAGGTCTTCCTTGGAGTTCAGGTACAGGTACACAAGCGGCTTGGACACGCCCGCCAGATCGGCGATCTCGTCCATCGAAGCGGCCCGGTACCCCCGCTGCCCGAAGGTCCGCACCGCGGCGTCCAGCATCTGCTGTTCACGCACGGCACGCGGCATCCGCTTGTTCTTCACAGCACCCATATGGCCTAGCCTACGGTTCTCCGCCACCCGAGGGCGCCCACGGTGTCGCCGTCAGTGACCAACGCTGTGTTGCGAAGGCTGGGTCACAAAGGCTGGGTTACGAAGGGTTGGGTCACGAAGGCTGGCCCTGTGCCCCACCGCGCGCCGCGTCGTCCGCGGTGTCCTCCTGGGAACGGTTGCGCTCCAGGTTGGCCTTGGTCCGGTCCACCCGCTCGACGATCTTCGCGGAGGCGCGGTCGCGTTCCTTGCGCAGGACCACGAAGCTGATCGGAGCCGAGAGCACGAGGGCGAGCAGGACGATCCACATGCCGTTGGAGTCGCCGAGGCCGCGCGGGGCGATGCCGGAGTAGACGAGGCCCCAGACGACCACGAGGCAGCCCGCGAAGATTCCGAGGCGCATCAGTGTGTAGCGGAGCATCTCAATCCACTCTTCCCGTTCGAACGTTCCCAAAGGGCACCCTCCAGTCAAGCACGTCCTGCCCGTGAGCTCGCAGGGGGGCGGGGCTTCCATGGCCGCAGGAGAGTGGCCTCAGGCGGGGCGGGTGAGCGGCAGCAGCATCGTGACGTCGTCGCGGTCGTCGCCGGGTGCGACGCGGATCGCGCCGGGTACGCGGCCGACCTCCTTGTAGCCGCAGGAGGCGTAGAAGCGCTCGAGCCCGAGTCCGCCGCGGCAGGAGAGCCGTATCGCCTCGATGCCCTCGAAGCCGACGGCCGCCTCCGCGGCGGCTGCGAGCAGGTCATGCCCGTAGCCCTTGCCCTGGTGCTTCGGGTGCACCATCACCGTGTAGAGCCACACCCAGTGCGTCATCAGCCGGTGCGTGTTGAAGGCGAAGAAGCCGGTTGCGGCCATGGCACCCTCCTCGTCCCGGCCGACCAGCAGCCGCATACGGCCCTCGCTCATCGCGGCGAGATGCTTGACGAGTTCCGGGCGGATCGCGTCCGCGGTCACGGGCGGTACGAAGCCGACGGCTCCGCCTGCGTTGGTCACGTCGGCCCAGAGGTCGAGGAGGCCGTCGCGCAGGGCGGGGTCCACGGAGGGGTCGAGGGTGAACGTAAGGGGCATATAGCGAGGTTATCCATTACGGCGTACGGGGCTCAAGCGCATTCGGAGGACCGACGGTCCGTCGGCCCGTCGGTCCGGCTCATTCTCCGCTTTGCCCGCGCTCAGCCCAGCGCCCGTGCCGCCACCTTCAGGTCGGAGACCAGCCCCTGGTACACCGCCTCGCGGTCGTCCGCGCGCAGGGCGGCGGACGGGTGGATGGTGGCGACCACGCGGGCCTTGCGGCCGTGGATCTCCTCTTCCAGGAGCGTTCCGCGCTGCTGGGTGACGCGGAACGAGGAGCCGAGCAGGGCCTTGCCCGCGGTGGCACCGAGTATGACGATCAACTCCGGGTCCACCAGGGCCAGTTCGGCGGCCAGCCAGGGGCCGCAGGCCGTCATCTCTCGCAGGCTGGGCGCCTTGTGGATACGGCGCTTGCCGGGGCCGGAGCTGGTGAACTTGAAGTGCTTGACGGCGTTCGTGACGTACGTCTGGCCGGGGTCGATGCCCGCCTCGGCCAGGGCCCGGTCGAGCAGGCGGCCCGCGGGGCCGACGAACGGTTTCCCCTGCCGGTCCTCCTGGTCTCCCGGCTGTTCCCCGACGATCAGCACTCGGGCGTCGGTGTCGCCGTTGCCGAACACGGTCTGCGTGGCGTTCCGGTGCAGCGGGCAGCCCCGGCACTCGGCGGCGGCCTTGCGCAGAGCGGGCAGGCCGCCGCGCTCCGGCACGAACGGCTCCGCCGTGTACGCGTCCTCGGGGGTCTTGGTGCTGACCATGCGCTTCGGGTACCCGTGCTGGGCGGGGGCACACGGACTTCTCCCCCAACCCGCCCTTCCCGTAACCAGGGGCGCTGCCCCTGGGCCCCGCTGGGGGCTCCGCCCCCAGACCCCCGTATCGGCCTGAAGGGCCTCGTGCTCAAACGCCGGACGGGCTGGGGGTGCCTGGGCTCAGCTGGACAGCACAGGGTGCGCCCCGTAGGGGCGCGGGGCGTGACACTATGCGGCTCCGCCGCGTGGGCGCGACCAGCCACCAACAACCCGCACCCTCCCGACTACCACACGTAGCAACCCGGGTGGAGCCGGGAGTTCAAGAGGGCGGAGCCCTCCTGAACCCGGAAGGGCGGGTGGGCGGGGAAGGAAACCCTCAGACCCGCATGGGCTGAGGCGACTCGCGGCGCGACGCGTCCGGGCCCTCGTACTCGCGGATGATCTCGTACCGCGTGTTCCGTTCCACCGGGCGGAAGCCCGCGTCCCGGATCAGGTCCAGCAAGTCCTCGCGGGTCAGCTTGTTCGGCGTGCCGTAGTTGTCGGCGTCGTGGGTGATCTTGTACTCCACCACCGAGCCGTCCATGTCGTCGGCACCGTGCTGGAGGGCCAGCTGGGCGGTCTGGACGCCGTGCATGACCCAGAAGACCTTGACGTGCGGGACGTTGTCGAAGAGCAGCCGCGAGACCGCGAAGGTCTTCAGAGCTTCCGCCCCTGTTGCCATCTGGGTGCGCGCCTGAAGGCGGTTGCGTACCTTGCCGTCCTTCATGTCGACGAAGTCGTGCTGGTAGCGCAGCGGGATGAAGACCTGGAAACCGCCCGTCTCGTCCTGCAGTTCACGAAGCCTGAGCACGTGATCGACCCGGTGCTTCGGCTCCTCGATGTGGCCGTACAGCATCGTGCAGGGGGTCTTGAGGCCCTTGGAGTGCGCCAGGCGGTGGATGCGCGACCAGTCCTCCCAGTGCGTGCGGTGGTCGACGATGTGCTGGCGTACCTCCCAGTCGAAGATCTCCGCGCCACCGCCGGTGAGGGACTCCAGACCCGCCTCGATGAGCTCGTCCAGGATCTCTGATGCCGACAGGCCCGAGATCGTCTCGAAGTGGTGGATCTCCGTCGCCGTGAAGGCCTTCAGGGAGACGTTCGGCAGCGCCTTCTTCAGCTCCGACAGCGACCTCGGGTAGTAGCGCCACGGCAGGTTCGGGTGCAGGCCGTTGACGATGTGCAGCTCGGTGAGGTTCTCGCCCTCCATCGCCTTGGCGAGCTTGACCGCCTCCTCGATGCGCATCGTGTACGCGTCCTTCTCGCCCGGCTTCCGCTGGAACGAGCAGTACGCACACGACGCCGTGCACACATTCGTCATGTTGAGGTGCCGGTTGACGTTGAAGTGGACGACGTCACCGTTCTTACGGGTCCGCACCTCGTGCGCGAGACCACCCAGCCAGGCCAGGTCGTCCGACTCGTACAGCGCGATGCCGTCCTCACGGGTCAGCCGCTCACCGGCCCGGACCTTCTCCTCCAGCTCGCGCTTGAGCCCGACGTCCATGCCCCTACCTCTCCCTGCCGACAACTCAGTCAACCGTACGCCTACTGCCTTACTGCTCCTCGGGCAGCTCACCCACCCGGTTCTCCCACTTCGTGGAGAGCACGATCGTCGTACGCGTACGGGACACGCCCTTCGTCCCCGACAGCCGCCGGATCGTCTTCTCCAGGCCGTCCACGTCCGGCGCCCGGACCTTGAGCATGAACGAGTCGTCGCCCGCGATGAACCAGCAGTCCTCGATCTCGTTCAGGTCCCGCAGCCGCTGCGCGACGTCCTCGTGGTCGGCGGCGTCGGAGAGCGAGATGCCGATGAGGGCGGTGACGCCCAGGCCGAGCGAGGCGGCGTCGACCGTCGCGCGGTAGCCGGTGATGACACCGGCCGCCTCCAGGCGGTTGATGCGGTCGGTGACGCTGGGTCCCGACAGTCCGACGAGGCGTCCCAGCTCCGCGTAGGAGGCCCGGCCGTTCTCCCTGAGGGCCTGGATGAGCTGCCTGTCCACCGCGTCCATGCGATCGATAGCCTTCCGCTGAAGAGTTCCTGAAGTACTGAGGTACTGAAGTGCGTTGTGCTGAAGTGCTGAGTGGGTACTGCCAGTTGCTCAGGTGGGGCGTGAGCCGCCGCCCAGTTCGCCCTCCCAGCGGCGGTAGAGCGTGTGCTCGACGCCTGCCACGTCCAGCACCCGGCCGGCGATGAAGTCGACGAGGTCCTGGATGTGGGTGGCGCCCGCGTAGAACGCCGGGGACGCCGGCAGTACGGTCGCGCCCGCGTCGTCCAGGGTCACCAGGTGCCGCAGGGTCTGCCCGTTCAGCGGGGTCTCGCGGACGGCGACGACCAGCTTGCGGCGCTCCTTGAGTGTGACGCTCGCGGCGCGTTGCAGCAGGTCCTTCGAGAGGCCGAGCGCGACCCCCGCGACGCACCCGGTGGACGCGGGCACGATGAGCATGCCTTTCGAGGTGTACGAGCCTGACGACGGCCCCGCTGCCAGGTCACCGGGGTTCCAGTACCGTACGTCCCGGGCCTGGATGTCGAAGGTGCCGGGCTTGCCGTCCGCGCCACGGGCCAGCCATTCGCGCAGGTCCTCGTCCCAGTGGGCGTCCCGGAAGCCGATCCCCGTCTCGTCCAGCAACGTCAGCCGCGAAGCCCTGCTGATGATCAGGTCGACGCTCTCCCCAGCATCCAGAAGCGCACGCAGCACAGCAGCGGCATACGGCGTACCGGACGCACCGGAGACCCCCACGATCCAAGGCGTGCGCTGCGTCTGTCCTGGCTTCATGGTGTCGAGCCTATCCGGCGGCCGGGAGTGGGAACGGAGCGAGGGGCAGGGCCGTTAATCTGACAGAGCCGGGCGACTGGTGCGTACGACAGAAGCGTGCGACAGATGCGATGGACGCGGCAGATGCGTACGACGGGTGCGGGCTCCGGTACGGGCGGACATGGGGGACGGCGATGGCTGGTAGGGACGTCAGTTGGACCCGGAGTGACCGGGGCTGGTCGCAGGGCGAGCGGGCGAAGACGGCCGCCAAGTTGATGGTGAGCTGGGTGGCCCTGCTGTGGCTGCTCGAAGTGGTCGACGTGATCACGGGCCACTCGCTGGACGGCCTGGGGATCACTCCGCGCACACCGTCGGAGCTGGTCGACATCGTGCCGGCCTCGTTCATCCATTTCGGCTTCGCCCACCTGGCGGCGAACACGGTTCCGCTGCTGGTCCTGGGTTTTGTCGCGGCCCTCAGCGGGCTGCGCCGCTTCGCCGCCGTGGCCGCACTGATCATCGTGGCCGACGGGCTCGGCGTCTGGCTGATATCTCCGGCACACAGCAACACCGCCGGTGCCTCCGGCCTGATCTTCGGACTGTTCGGCTTCCTGGTGATCAGCGGCTTCGTGGAGCGCAGGCCGCTCGGCATCATGGCCGGTGTACTGATCGCGGCGGTCTGGGGCAGCTCGGTCCTCGTGGGCATAGCCCCCACCAACACCACGGTGAGCTGGCAGGGGCATCTGGTCGGCCTGGTGTCCGGCGTGGCAGCGGCATTCCTGTTCCGCCGCCGCTCGGCCTCCGGCTCATCGGAACGCGCTGCTATACGGTAAGCCCGCGCACCAGCAGGTCGAGCAGCGCGCACGCGAACAGTGCGATGCCGATGAATCCGTTGACGCTGAAGAACGCCCTGTTCACCCGGGACAGGTCGTGCGGCTTCACGATCGAGTGCTCGTAGAGGAACGCGGCGGCGACGATCAGCAGGCCCAGCCAGAAGAAGGCGCCCGCGTCCGTGGCCAGGGCGTACCAGACAAACAGTGCCGTGGTCATCGTGTGGCAGCCGCGCGCGCCCCAGATGGCGGCCGGGATGCCGAAGCGGGCCGGGACCGACATGACGCCGATCTCGCGGTCCGTCTTGACATCCTGGCAGGCGTAGATCAGGTCGAAGCCGCCGATCCAGACGCCCACCGCGAGGCCGAGGATCACCGCTTCCCAGGACCATTCGCCGGTGATCGCCAGCCAGCCGCCGATCGGGCCCATGGCCTGGGCGAGACCGAGGATGGCCTGCGGGAAGTTCGTGAACCGTTTGCCGTAGGGGTAGACCACCATCGGGATCACGGCGATGGGCGCGAGCGCGAGGCAGAGCGGGTTGAGCAGGGCCGCGGCGCCGAGGAAGAAAACCAGGGCGACCAGCGCGCCCGTCCACGCGTGCCGCACCGTCATCGCACCGGTGACCAGCTCCCGTTGCGCCGTACGAGGGTTGCGGGCGTCGATCTCGCGGTCGATGATCCGGTTCGCTGCCATGGCGAACGTACGCAGCCCGACCATCGCGATGGTGACGAGGAGCAGGCGGCCCCAGTGGATGTTCCGGTCCGTCTGGAACATCGCCGTCAGCGCCGCGATGTAAACGAAGGGCAGCGCGAACACGGAGTGCTCGATCATGACCAGGCGCAGGAACGCCTTCGTACGGCCGGGTTGAGGAATCGCTGCGGAAGCGCTGCTCACTTGAGTCCGTACTCCTTCCAGCGGCGGTCGACCAGCGCCGCCGTCTCGGGGTCGGACAGCACCATGTCCGGCCAGCCGCCGTCCCGCGTATAGCCCTCCTCGGGCCACTTCTTCGTCGCGTCGATGCCCGCCTTGCCGCCCCAGAACTGCTGGTAGGAGGCGTGATCGAGGTGGTCGACCGGTCCTTCCACGACCGAGAGATCGCGGGCATAGTCCGTGTTGCCGAGCGCGCGCCACGCGACCTCGTGCAGATCGTGGACGTCGCAGTCCGAGTCGACGATCACGATCAGCTTGGTCAGGGACATCATGTGCGCGCCCCAGATCGCGTGCATCACCTTCTGGGCGTGCTTCGGGTACTTCTTGTCGATCGCGACGATCGCGCAGTTGTGGAAACCGCCTGCCTCGGGGAGGTGGTAGTCCACGATGTCGGGAACGATGATCTTGAGTAGGGGCAGGAAGAAGCGCTCCGTCGCCCGCCCCAGCGGGCCGTCCTCCGTCGGGGGCCGGCCGACCACGATCGACTGGAGCAGTGGCCGCTTGCGCATCGTGACGCAGTCGATGGTCAGGGCGGGGAAGGGTTCCTGCGGCGTGTAGAAGCCGGTGTGGTCGCCGAAGGGCCCCTCCGGGAGCATCTCGCCCGGCTCCAGCCAGCCCTCCAGTACGACCTCCGCCTGCGCCGGCACCTGGAGCGGCACGGTCTTGCAGTCGACCATCTCGATCCGCTTGCCCTGGAGGAACCCGGCGAAGAGGTACTCGTCGATGTCGCCGGGGAGGGGGGCCGTGGAGGCGTAGGTGACGGCGGGCGGGCACCCGAACGCGATCGCGACGGGGAGCTTCTCGCCGCGCCGCGCGGCCACTTGGTAGTGGTTCCGGCTGTCCTTGTGGATCTGCCAGTGCATGCCGATGGTGCGCTTGTCATGGCGCTGGAGGCGATAGAGCCCGAGGTTGCGGATGCCGCTCTCCGGGTCCTTGGTGTGGGTGAGCCCGAGGTTGAAGAAGGACCCGCCGTCCTTCGGCCAGGTGAAGAGGGCCGGGAGCTGCTCCAGATCGACGTCGTCGCCGCGCAGTACGACCTCCTGCACGGGGGCGTTGTCGGACTTCACCTTCTTCGGCGGTACGTGCGTCATGGCGCCGAGCTTCCCGAAGGCCTCGCGCACGCCGACGAAGCCGTGCGGCAGCTCGGGCTTGAGCAGTCCGCCGATCTTCTCGCTGATCTCCCCGTACGACTTCAGGCCGAGCGCCTTGAGCAGGCGCCGGTCGGTGCCGAAGACGTTCATCGCGAGCGGCATTGCCGACCCGCGTACGTTCTCGAAGAGCAGCGCCGGGCCGCCCGACTTCTGTACGCGGTCGACGATCTCCCCCACTTCCAGATACGGGTCGACCTCGGCCTTGACGCGTTTGAGGTCACCCTCGCGTTCCAGTGCCCTGAGCAGGGAGCGAAGATCGTCGTAAGCCATGCGGTCAAGTATCGCCGAGGGCGGTCGGAAGCATGCGCGCGCCCCGCGTTCCGGCCGGGGGTCCGGCCCGCCGCGCAGCGGCAACGGGACACAGCGCCCCGGGTATAGCACAGCGGCTACGGGCTACCCTGGCCCCGTAACGGGGCCTGGTCCAGTGGCCCCGATCGCAACGCAAGGGGAGTGCTCATGCTCAGGGTGCTGATGGTGCTGGTGCCGCTGGGGCTCAGCATCTACGCGTTCATCGACTGCATCAGCACCGATGAGAAGCAGATCCGGCACATCCCGAAGCCGCTCTGGGCCATTCTCGTCCTGCTCTTTCCGCTGGTGGGCTCCATCTCCTGGCTGCTCGTGGGCAAGGAGCGCACGGCGCCGCGCCCCGCGGGCGGACGGCGCCGCGACGGCTGGGTGGCGCCGGACGACAACCCCGAGTTCCTGAAGTCCCTGAAGGACGAGGAGTTCCCGAAGGACTCCTCGAACTCCTCCGCCTCCTCCGACTCCCCCAAGGACGCGCCGAAGGACCTTCCCGAGGACTCTCCGAAGGACTCCCCCAAGGGCGAGAAGCGCGAGCGGGACGAGGGCAGCGAGAGCTAACGCTCCTGCCGCAGCCGGTACAGCTCCGCCCACTGCTCCGCAGTAAGGCTCTTCGGCAGGGCATTCGGAGCGATCCGGTGCTGCCGCGTCCAGCGGCGGATCCGTTGCCGCGGCAGCTCGGGCGCGGCGGCGCCGAGCATGTCCGGCAGGCTGCGCCCCTTGGCGGTGAACACCCGCTGTACGAAGTCCTGGTAGCGCCGCTGGTCGCGACAGTCGACAAGGGACCGCTCGCGTCGGGACACCGTCATCAGCCCGCCGTCGACACCGGGACGCGGCCGGAACGCCGCCGCCGGTACGCGTCGTACGAGCCTGAACTCGAACCAGGGCCACCACTGCGCCGTCATCATCGTCGCCCCGCCCACACCGGCCCGACGGCGCGCGACCTCCCACTGCACCAGCAGGACGGCCTCGGTCCAGCCTGGGGCGTTGAGGATGCGCCGGAGCATCGCGGTCGTCTGATGGAAGGGCAGGTTGCCCACCAGGACATGGGGCGTGGTGGGGACCGTATACCGCAGGAAGTCCGCCTGGACGATCGCGGTCGACGGGCGCGTACGGCGATCGAGCCGGGCCGCGCGCCGGTCGTCGATCTCGACGCCGGTCAGGGGCCTGGCGAGGCGTTGCAGGGGGAGGGTGAGCGCGCCGTCGCCGGGGCCGATCTCGATGATCGGCCCGTCGGTACTGGTCACGAGGCTGACGATGGTGTCGATGACGCTCTGGTCGACGAGGAAGTTCTGACCGAGTTCGTGACGGCCAGGATGCTGGTGCGAGTGCTGATGATGACGCTGGGTGCGCACAGGATCTCCGCGGCTTCGAAGGGAAGCCGGGCAGCACGGCAGGGGCCGCCCGGCGGGAGGTCTCCGGAGCGGCGGATGCTCTCGTTACGCGAGATCGCCACGCGTCATGTGTGAGAGTGCCCGCCGCTAGAAGCGGCGGGTCCTGGTGATAGCTGCGGCTGCGCACATGCCGATCAAGTTACGTCATGCCAAGTAACCCTCTGCAACTGATTTTTTCGTAGGAGAGTGGAGTCATGGAGCGTATGGACCAGGCCCGGGCACGCGCGTGGCTCGCCACCGCCGTCGAGGAGGCGCGGGCGGGGCTTGCCGAGGGCGGCATCCCGATCGGCGCTGCCCTCTACGGCGCCGACGGGACCCTCCTGGGCAGCGGCCACAACCGTCGCGTCCAGGACGACGACCCGTCCATGCACGCGGAGACGTCCGCCTTTCGCGCTGCCGGCCGACAGCGGACGTACCGCGGTACGACGATGGTGACGACCCTCTCGCCGTGCTGGTACTGCTCCGGCCTGGTGCGGCAGTTCGGCATCTCGAGGGTGGTGATCGGCGAGGCGACGACGTTCCACGGCGGCCACGACTGGCTGGCCGAACACGGCGTGGAGATCGTCCTGTTGAACGACGCCGAGTGTGTCGAGATGATGCGCGACTTCATCAAGAACAATCCGGCTTTGTGGAACGAGGACATCGGTGATTGACGCCCGTATCCCCACGATTGATCTGAAGCCGTGGACCGACGGCGATCCCGCGGCCCGCAAGGAGATCGCCCGAACAGTCGACGAGGCCCTGCAGACTGCCGGGTTCCTGCTCGTGACGGGACACGGCGTGGCCCCGGAGCTGCGGTCGGCCATCCGGGACTCCGCCCGTGCATTCTTCCGGCTGCCCGTCGAGGTCAAGCAGCCGTACGCCGCCAGGGTCGGCGGCCGCGGCTGGCTCGGTCCGGGCGCGGAGGCCAACGGCTACGCGGAGGGCACGGAAACCCCGCCCGACCTCAAGGAGTCGCTGACGTTCGCGACGCATGAGCCCTTCGAGGACCCGGTCGTGAACGCGGAGTGGTACGCGCCGAATGTCTGGCCCGAGGAAGCTCCCGGGTTGAGGTCGCTCTGCGAGGAGTACCTGGCCCGGATGGCCGAGCTGGAGAACCACCTCCTCGCCCTCCTCGCCGAGGCCCTCGGCCTGGAGCCGGACTTCTTCACGAAGCACATGGACCACCCGACCTACGGCTTCAACATCAACTGGTACCCGGGCAGGGATGTGATGGGCGAGCCCGAGCCGGACCAGTTCCGCATCGGCCCGCACACCGACTTCGGCACGGTCACGATCCTCGATCGGCAGGCCGGCAAGGGCGGCCTGCAGGTCTACACGGACGACGGCGGCTGGGAGGACGCCCCGTACGACCCCGAGGCTTTCACCATCAACGTCGGTGACCTGATGGCCCGTTGGGCCGGCGACCGCTGGCGCTCGGGACGGCACCGGGTGCTGCCGCCGCCCGCGGACGCGCCCGCCGAGGAGCTGCTGTCCCTGGTGTACTTCGGCGAGTGCACGCCGGGGACGCTCGTGGAGTCGGTGCCTGCGCCGGTGGGACGGGTGGCGTACGAGCCGGTGGACTCGCACGTGTATCTGCGGGAGAAGCTGGACTCGATCACGGTCGGCTGAGAGCTGGGGCACGGCACGCCTCCGGCAAGGAGGTCAGCAGTCGGCTCGCCTTGGAGAATGGCGGGTTGTCGAGGATAGGGCGGGCCTGCCCTGGGGCAGGCCCGCCCTGGCGTCAGCGGCGGGTCTCCCACCACAGGATGAGCAGGGTCACCGCGCCGCTGCGAGCTTGTACACCGCGCCCTGCAGGAACTCGCCCGGGACGTTTCGTCCCTGCTGTATGGACTTGTTAGCCTCGACCATGGCCCGTAGCCCGACGTTCCGGTGGACTGTGGATCATGACAGCGACTGCGCCAACAACGTTAGTCCTCGCGGGGACAGGCAAGACCGGACGCCGCGTCGTGTCCGGGCTCGAAGCGCGTGACGTGCCGGTACGGGTTGGCTCACGGCGCGCCGATCCGCCTTTCGACTGGCAGGACGACACCACGTGGGAACCCGCGCTACGAGGCATGGACGCGGCTTATGTGGCCTTCTACCCTGACGCGGCGTTCCCCGGGGCGGCCAGGACCGTGGGTTCTTTCGCAAACCTGGCAGTGGCCTGCGGCGTCCGGCGCCTCGTCCTGCTTGCCGACCGTGGTGCTGATGAGGCCGAGCGGTGCGAACAGGCGGTGCGGGACTCGGGTGCGGAGTGGACCATCGTGCGGGCGGGGTTCATCACGCAGAACTTCAGCGAGGCGTTCCTCGTAGAACTGGTCCGAGCCGGTGTGGTCGCACTTCCGGCCGGCGACGTCGCGGAACCGTTCACTGACGCAGAGGACATCGCGGATGTCGCCGTCGCGGCGCTGACCGAGAACGGCCATGCCGGCCGGATCCACGACGTGACCGGACCACGACTGCTCACCTTCGCCGATGCCGTCGGCGAGATAGCGAGGGTGACCCGCAAGGAGGTTCGTTATCTGCCGGTCACGCCCGAGCAGTTCGTCTCATCCCTGACCGAACGAGGCGTGCCGGCCGAGTACGCAACGCAACTGGCCGGTCTGATGGTCGAGGTCTTCGACGGCCGCAGGGCCCACGTGACCGACACCGTCGAGCGCATCCTCGGCCGCCCGCCCCGCGACTTCGCGGAGTATGCAGACGAGACAGCCGCGACTGGTGTCTGGGATGCCCCAAAGTCGTGATGCTCGGAGCCCTCATCGGACTAGCCCCGCCCAAAGATCCATACCGGAGGTTGAGAAACGGGCGTGAGGCGGAGTCCGGGTCTTCTGCCGAGCTTGACGTCGCCCAGCGGTCAGACGCTGGTGAGCAGGCCGTCGAGTGGGGCGGGTACGCGGTCGGGTTCGAGGGCCTCGACGAGTACACGGCCGTAGTGGATCTTGCGCCCGCTCGTCGTGCCGAGGAAGCGCCGCAGCTGCTGCTGTGAGGTGCGGCTCCGCTGTGCGGGCTGGTTCTGGAACGTCTGCAGGGCGCGCAGGTCGCCCTCCGCCCGGACGAGCTCCTCCACTCGTGTCACCCCCAGCGCGCGGATGAGCTCGTCCTCCAGATCCGCCGTGCAGACGAAGAACTCTTGCTGTGCCGCACCGGCCCGTTCCAGGCCGCGGGCGTAGTAGCTGCGCTCCCGCTCGTCGCACAGGCCTGTGAGGCTCAGGTCCAGGCCGGGTGGTCCGAGGAGGCCGGCGAAGCGTCCGACGCTCATCGCGCCGCCCATCGGCAGGACGCAGACTCCTTCGGCCGCGAGATCCCGGCCGCGGCTCGATGCCAGCGCGTCGACCGCTGCGACGTCGCTCGGCCCTTCGAGCAGGACGGCGGCCCGGACGGGCAGCCGCGCGGCCAGCTCGCGCGCGGGGTCGCCGGGGCCACCGGCCGCCCACGCGACGACCGCATCCCGGAACGCCCCCATGTCAGCCATGACAGGAGTCTCCGCCTTTCCCGGCCGCGACGGTAGGGAATTACCGCATGGTGCGGTTACCGCGTGGTGCGGCAGGCGTGTTCGCCGCGTTGGTGGCGGCGCAGGAGAATGTCGGCGTCGGTTGCGGCGCTGCGGTTGCCGCGGACGCGGGCGTCGTCTCTGGTGATGGCGAGTTCGGTGCACGTCGCGCAACCGGGGGTCGGGACGGACGGGCGGCTGAGGCCGTCCGGCTGAGCGGGCTGATGCAACTCACACCCTCCGCTTCGTACGGTGGTTGGCCGCCCGCAGCGTCGCGTCGATCCGTTCCTCCTGCGTCGCCGGGCGGAGCAGCGCCGGGTCGGCCTCCCACTCCCGGCCGCCGCCGACGGGGCGCAGCATCGCGTACGGGCCCGCCTTGTCGCGGTACTCCCCCACCCTCCGCGCGCCCGGGTCGAAGACGAGCGCCCCCGGCTCCAACTGCCCTGCTTCGTCCGGCATTTCCACTCCATACGTTCTTTGCCGTTCGCACCTGCCAGGGGCGAATGACTCGTTACTCTGGGTGAATCCAGCGTTGCGCAGCGAAGCGTCACGTTCAACGCCGGACGCGTGCCACTGGCCCACTGTCACGGAGGGATGTTGTGAGCCGACGTAATGCCGAGGGGGGTTCGGCCGCGACCACCGGGGCCGTTTTCGGGGAGTTACTCAAGCACTTCCGTGAGGCGGCACTGCTGACGCAGGAGGGGCTGGCAAAGGAGATCCCGTGCGATCGCTCGCATGTGGCGCGGGTCGAGGCGGGGACGCGGGTCCCGCAGGACACGTTCGCCAAGAAGTGCGACGAAGTGCTGGATACGGGTGGGGTGTTGGTGCGGTTGTGGGGGCGGATTGATTGGTATCCGCAGGTGGAGCATCCGGATTGGTTCAGGCGCAGGGCTGAGATGGATGCGGTGGCGGTTGCCCTGCGGGAGTATCAGGAGCGGGTGATTCCAGGGCTGTTGCAGACGCCGGACTACGCGCGGGCGCTGTTCTCACGCGTCGCGAGCGGCGATGAGTTGGAGGAGCGCGTTCGGGCCCGGCTGAGCCGGCAGCAACGCTTCCTGGCCGAGGGCAGTCCGCTGTACGTCGTGGTTCTGGACGAGAGTTGTCTGCGTAATGTGGTGGGCAGCCCGGCCGTCATGCGGGACCAGTGCGTGCACCTGCTCAACGTCGGGCGACACCCCAACATCCGTATCCAGGTGGCCCCCGCCAGTCTCCTCGGGCTCGTCCGACCCAGCGGCTCCATGTCGTTGATCAAGCTGCCCGACGGGCACGAGTGGGTCTACTCGGAGTCGCTGGATCGTGGCCATTTCAACGATGATCCGGCCGTCTACGCAGGCCACAGCCAGACCTATGATGTGCTCAGGGCGGACTCTCCGTCGGCCCGCGAATCCGCCGCCCTGATCAGCGGCGTGATGGAGGGGTATGAGCAGCATGAACCAGCACCAGCTCAGCGCCGCGACGTGGATCAAAAGCAGCTACAGCGACTCCAACGGCGGCAACTGCATCGAAGTAGCCCCCGATTTCCCCGCCGTCGTCCCCGTCCGCGACAGCAAAAACCCTGACGGACCGGTCCTGTTGATCAGCCGCTCAGCCTGGTCGTCGTTCGTGTCGGCCGTACAGGAACCCGGGCTCAACGTCTGAACTACAAGTCGCCAGACTTGCTCGTCCCGCCGCTCGGCGATGCGACGTCCGCAGACCCTCGCTATGGTTGACAAGACGGCAAAACGTGCCAAAACGCATCGCTGACGGCTTCGTGGCCGACGATGGAACTGGCCTTTCGGTTAGGCCCTGGAAGAAGCCTGAGGCCCCCTCCCCGCGAAGGTACGCGGCTCTTCAAGTCGAAGCTGCAAGCCAAGGGACGACTCATGGATTCCTCTGGTGGTTCGTCATCGGCTTCCGAAGGCCCTGAACGTCCGGCCGCCGGCCCTCCCTTGAACGCCGCGGAACGGGACGAGTACGAACGTCTGCGCAGGGCGGCGGCCGTTCGTCACCGGCACCTGCGCTATACGGCGGTCTCCGTACTCCTGCTGCTGGCCTTCGTCTTGGCACCGGCGGCCGTCGTCGCGGCATGGGTGGACTCCGAGGTCTCCGACACCGACAGGTACGTCCAGACCGTCGCCCCGATCGCCACGGAGCCCTCCGTCCAGAACACCGTGACCGACCGGCTCACCAAACGCGTCGTCGACAACATCGATGTCGCCGCCATCACCGCGGCCACCGCTCGGGCGCTGGAGCGGGCAGGGGCGCCACCTCAGGTGGTCCTGGGCGCCCGGGCACTGACCGGCCCGCTGAAGAGCGCGCTCAGCGCGGCCGTCCACGACATCGTGAACAAGGTGGTGACCAGCGACCAGTTCGCCGAAGCGTGGGACGACGCCAACCGAACGGCCCACGCCGCCGTGGTCAAGGTCCTCACCGGCAAGGGCAGCAGCGCCGTTCAGGCCGGCGACGGCAGCATCGACCTGAACATCGGCACCGTCATCGACAGCGTCAAGCAACGACTGGCGGATGCGGGTTTCGCTCCGGCCGCGAAGATCCCCCAGGTCGACAAGACGGTCACCCTGCTGCACACCGACAAGCTGAACGAGGCTCAGGACGGCATGCGGCTGCTGCACGTGATCGGCGCCTGGCTCCCCGTCATGGTCCTGATCCTGGCGGCGCTCGCCGTGTGGAGCGCCCCCGCGCATCGCGCCACACTGATGACCACGGCCATCGGCGTCGGGGTCATGATGATCGTGCTGCTCGTCGGCCTTGCGGTGATGCGCCAGGTCTATCTGGACTCCGTCCCCACGACCGCTCTGCCGCGGGACGCCGCAGCCGACATCTACGACACCTTCGTCCGCTTCCTGAGGAACAGCACGCGTACGGTCCTGGTCATCGCGGTGATCACCACGTTGGCCGCCTATCTGTACGGTCCCGGACGCGGTGCCCGGTGGGTCAGATCAGCGGCGGCAGGCGGAACCGGGGCCACCGGCCGGTCCATGGCGCGCCACGGTCTGCATACCGGGGCGGCAGGCCGCTGGCTGGGCACACACGGTGACTGGACCACTGGCATCGTCATCGCCGGCGGCGTACTCGCCCTGGTGCTGTGGAACTACCCCACCCCCGGGGCCGTGGCGCTTGTCCTCGGCCTTGTCCTCCTCGTACTGGCGCTTCTCGGAATCCTCGCCGCGGCCTCCGGCGCAGCAGAACGCCCGGCCCCCGGCGATCAGCCAGTCATCCGCCCCGGGTGATGCCGACCGGCGCGCGCCGGGGCTCTCCTGAAGGCGTACGTCACACCAACCGCCATGGAAGCCAGGGAAGCCAGGGAAAGGAGCCCGAGATGGCTGAGGAAGAGACAGGAGCGGGCGCCGTTGCCGCCCTCGCCGAAGCGAACGCGCCTGTGTTCGAGACGCTCGTCCAGATGACGCTCGACACGTTCGAGCGGTCCGGGCTGGATGAGGAGACGTATCTGCTGGCACGCATCGCGGCCCTGGTGGCCATGGACGCCTCTGCCCCCTCGTACCTCCTCAACATCGGCACCGCCGCGGAACTCGGCGTGCCGCTGGAGAAGATCCAGGGAACGCTCGTGGCGATCGCCCCCGTGGTGGGCAGCGCCCGCGTCGTGTCCGCCGCCCGCAATATCGGCGACGCCTTCGGGCTGGAGCTTCGCGGCGAAGACCAGCAGTAACGACCGGCCCGGCACGGGCCCGCGAGCCCCTCGCACCGCGCACACCTTCAGGAGAAGCAATGGGCAGCTATGTGAACCTGGCCTACGACTACCCGGTCCTGGGGGCCTTCTGGACGGTCCTGTGGATCTTCCTTTGGGTCATGTGGATCTTCCTGCTCTTCCGCGTCATCGTCGATGTCTTCCGCGACGACTCCCTGAGCGGAGGGGCCAAGACGGGATGGCTGGTCTTCACGATCGTCCTTCCGTTCCTGGGTGTCTTCGTCTATGTCGTTGTCAGGGGCAAGGACATGGGCAGGCGTGAACAGGCGCACGTCAGGGCCCAGTTGGACGAGACGAACCGGTACATCCGCGAGACCGTCGGCGCCACCGGCCCAGCCGGCGAGGCGGACCAACTCGCCAAGCTCTCGGAGATCCGGGCCCGCGGCGACATCTCCGATGACGAGTTCCGCAGGGCCAAGGAGAAGGTCCTCCACCACTAGAGTTCGCCGAACGCCCCCGCGTCTCCGGCCCGGATACGCGCGCGCTGTTCACGCCGTTCCGGGCGGTCTTGGTGTGCTGCGCTCAGCCGACGTCGGCGTACGAGTGCTTGCCGCTCACGAAGATGTTCACGCCGTAGTAGTTGAACAGCCAGCAGGCGAAGGCGGCGAGGGCGATGTACGCGGCCTTGCGGCCCTTCCAGCCGGCCGTGGCCCTGGCGTGCAGATAGCAGGCGTACGCGACCCAGGTGATGAACGCCCAGGTCTCCTTGGGGTCCCAGCCCCAGTAGCGGCCCCACGCGTCGCCCGCCCAGATCGCGCCGGCGATGATCGTGAAGGTCCACAGCGGGAAGACGGCGGCGTTCACGCGGTATGCGAACTTGTCGAGGGAGGCCGAGGCGGGCAGCCGCTCCATGACGGAGGTCGCGAAACGGCCGGGCGTGCCGCCGCTCACCAGCTTGTTCTCGTACGAGTCCTTGAAGAGGTACAGGATCGTGCTGACCGCGCCCACGTAGAAGACGGCGCCGCAGAAGATCGCGGTGGAGACGTGGATGTAGAGCCAGTACGAGTCGAGGGCGGGAACCAACTGGTCGCTGGCGGTGTACAAGACAGTGACGGCCAGACCGAGGTCGAGGAGGACCGTGGTGACCAGGGGGAGTCCAAGCCAGCGGACGTTCTTCTTCAACGCGAGGACGGTGAGGTACACGCCTACGGCAACGGTGGAGAAGGTGATGTTGAACTCGTACATGTTGCCCCACGGCGCCCGCTGCACCGACAGGGCCCGCGTGAGCACTCCGCCGAACTCGATGAGGAAGGCGAGCACGGTGAGGGACACGGCGATACGCCCGTAGAGGTCGCCCTGTTCGTCCCCGCCGTGCGCACCCGGTCCGTCCGGCACGTCCCGCGCACCAGCGGCGGCCCGCGTGACGACCTCGGGCCGCTCCAGTACGGCCGTGCCACCGGCTTTCTTCACGGTGACCTCGGGCGCCCCGGCCTTCTTGGCGTCCTTCTTCGCGCCCTTCGCGTCGCCGGTGAGCGCGGCGGCCGTCCGACTGACCTTGCTGCGGCTGCCGAAGGTCCACTCGGCGATGTACGCGAAGAAGGCCAGGGTGTACACGGCCATCGACGAGTAGATCAACGTGTTGCTGATGTTCGCGAGGTTTTCGTTGGTGGCGGCGGCCAGCTCGGTCGCGGCGGCGAGAGTCACGTCGTCTCAGCCCCTTCGGCAGGTACGGCTTGGGAGTCGGGGGTGGTGTCGGCTTCGGCAGTCTTGCCGTCCGGCTCGGGCGCGGCGCCGGAAGTCTTGGTGTCGGGCTCGGGGTCTGGGTCCGGTGCGCCGGGAGCCGTGTCGTACAGGATGGCCGCCAAGTCCCCCAGTTCCTCCGGGACCTTCGCGGACTCGCTGCGGCCGAGGCCGGCCATCTCGACGACCGTGACACCGTCCGCACCCGCGGTCGCCCGCACCCAGACCCGGCGACGCTGGATGAAGAGCGAGGCGGCGAGGCCGAAGATCGCGGCCATGGATGCGGTCAGGGCCCAGCCGCTGCCGGGCTCGTGGGTGACCTGGAATCCGGCCCACTCCTTGACGTCCTTCTCGAAGGTGATCGAGCCGTTGCCGCCAGGGAGCTTCATGGTCTCGCCGGGCAGGAGCCGCTGCTTGAGCAGGTTGCCCTTGGAGTCCTTGAACTCCTTCATGTTGGTCCTGTCGAGCTGGTACACGCTCTGCGGGAGGCCCGAATTGACGCCCAGGTCGCCGTGGTAGGCGGAGAGCGCCAGTACCGGGAAGTCCAATGCCGGGAACTGGGACAGCATCTGGCCCTGGCCTGCACCGGCGAAGGTCGGCACGAAGAAGGCGTTGAAGCCGAGCTGTTCCTTCTCGCCCTTGGCGTTCGTGTAGCCGTCGAGGACCTTGATCGCTCCCGAGGAGGTGACGTTCGAGTCGAGCGGCAGCAGCGGCACGGCCTGGCGGTAGACGACTTCGCCCTTGGCGTCCCGGACGGTGACGACAGGAGCGTAACCGTGGCTGACAAGGTAGACATTCGAGCCGTCGAGCCTCAGCGGATCGGTCGGCCCGATCTTGGCCTTCTGCTCCTTGCCGTCGGCACCCTCGCTGTAGGTGAGGGTGGCCTCGTAGACGCGCGGCGTGCCCCTGTTGGGCCCTGTCCTTGCGTACGTGCCCTTGAAGTCCTTCAGGGTGAAGCTGAACGGCGACAGGTCGTCAGTACTGAAGAGGTTCCCGGACTTGAAGTCGTCGTACTGCGTGAGGGTGTTGGCGAACCCGTCGCCCTCGACGATCAGCTTGTTGCCCTCGGACCTGAAGAGCTGGCCCCAGGCGAAGGCGATCAGCATCACGATCAGCGCGATGTGAAAGGCGAGGTTGCCGACCTCACGGAGGTAGCCCTTCTCGGCGGCGATGGCGTCGTCCGCGGTGTGCGCGCGGAAGCGCCGCTTCTTCAGCAGCGTGAGCGCGGCCTCGCGGACTGCCTCGGGCTCAGCCTCCGTACGCCATGTCGTGTACGCGGGCAGCCGGGTCAGGCGACGGGGCGCGCCCGGCGGCCGGCCGCGCAACTGGCCGACGAACTGCCAGGTGCGGGGCACGATGCAGCCGATCAGCGAGATGAACAGCAGGATGTAGATCGCCGAGAACCACACGGAGCTGTAGACGTGGAACAGCCCGAGCTTCTCGTAGATCGGCCCGAGCGTGGTGTGGTCCTTCGTGAACTGCTCGACCTTCATCTCGTCGGTCCCGCTCTGCGGGATCAGCGAGCCGGGAATCGCCCCGAGCGACAGCAGAAAGAGCAGGATCAGCGCGACCCGCATGGAGGTGAGCTGCCGCCAGAACCAGCGGGCCCAGCCGATGACGCCCAGCGAGGGCAGGTTGGGCGCGTCCTCGCGGGGGGCGGTGGAGAGCTGCGAACCGGCGGCGCCGAGGTCGCTGTCGTCCGGCGCGCCGGAGTCCCGTACGGCCGGGGTGTCGTCCGGCGCTTCGGTGGGCTTGCCGGTGTCAGTCGAGCTCATGGATCAGATCCCTACGACGAAGCCGTTGGACCAGACCTGCATCTCCTGCACGATGCGGTCCCACGCGCCGGTCAGCAGGAGCACCCCGGTCACGATCATCATGGTGCCGCCGATGCGCATCACCCAGACATAGTGGCGCTTGACCCAGCCGAAGGCACCAAGCGCCTTGCGGAAGGCGACCGCGGCAAGGACGAAGGGCACGCCCAGACCAACGCAGTACGCGACCGTCAGTATGGCGCCCCGCCCCGCGCTCGCCTGCTCGAACGACAGCGCCTGCACAGATGCGAGCGTCGGGCCGATGCACGGCGTCCAGCCGATCCCGAAGAGCGCGCCGAGCAGCGGGGCGCCCGCCAGTCCGGCCACCGGCCGCTTGTGGAAGCGGAATTCACGCTGGGTGAGCCAGGGCAT
The DNA here is from genome assembly GCF_039532825.1 of Streptomyces vastus. NCBI lineage: Bacteria > Bacillati > Actinomycetota > Actinomycetes > Kitasatosporales > Streptomycetaceae > Streptomyces > Streptomyces vastus. Next base: position 79,460 of record NZ_BAAASJ010000041.1, on the reverse strand, counting down.
CATGCCCATGAAGAAGAAGCCCATGAGGATCATGAGCCCGCCGAGCACCTTGGACAGGGTGCTCTGGTGTTCCAGCAGTGTCGAGCCGAAGTAGCCGAACAGCGCCCCGCCCGAGACGAACACGGCGGTGAAGCCGAGCACGAAGAGGGAGGCGCCCACGACCATCCGCCCACGCCGGGCCTCGGCCAGGTCGGTGCCGGTGACTCCGGTGACGTACGAGAGGTAGCCGGGCACGAGCGGCAGGACGCACGGCGAGAAGAAGGACACGAGTCCGCCGAACACGGCGACCGGAAGGGCGAGCAGAAGGGCCCCGCTGAGGACTGTCTGATTGGTATCGGTGGCTGCGGCGAGAAGGGACACGAGCGGTCACTTCTCCGCGAGGATCGGCTTGATCATCTTGCGGAGTTTCTCCTCGCTGAGCGGCTGCAGCGAGCGGGAGGCGATGTTGCCCTCCCGGTCGATGACGATCGTGGAGGGGATCGCCTGCGGGTTGAGCGTGCCCTTTTCGAAGCGGAGCATGAGCTTGCCCGTCGGGTCGTACAGGCTGGGATAGGTGACCCCGTACTCCTTCTCGAAGGCCACCGCGGGCTTGGTGCTGGTGTCGCGGGTGTTGATGCCGACGAACTGTACGCCTTGGTCCTTGAGGTCCTCGGAGACCTTGACGAAGTTCTTGGCCTCCAGGCGGCATGGCCCGCACCAGGAGCCCCAGACGTTGAGGACGACGATGTCGCCCTTGTAGTCGGCGACATCGAGCTGCTTGCCGTCGATGGTCATGCCGGACAGCTCGGGGGCCGCTGCCCGCTCGGCCTTCTCGACGGTCGCGATGCCGTCGGTGCCGGTGACGAAGCCCGTGTTGCCGGATCCCCCGGACGTACCGCCCGACCCGCACGCGGACAGCACCAGCGCCGAGACGGCGGCCCCGCTGGTGAACAGGGCGGCGCGACTGCGCGTACGACTGGACGAGCGGGTGCGGTTCGAGCGCTGGGGGTCGTGGCTTGCGGCACTCATGTGAAAAGTTTCGCATGTCCGTTCCGGGGATCTTGCGCACCCCCCTCACGGGTGGAAACCCGCATTTCAAGCCGCCTTTTCGGACCCCTTCCCGGACCCCTTCGAGGTGCTCGCGGCGACATCTCCGAGGTACGCGTTCCAGCCACCCGCCGGCTGCTGCCCGACATCGAGCGACCGAAGCTTCTCCAGCACTTCCGGCTTCTGTACGTCCAGCCAGTCCACGAACTGCCGGAACGACACGAGTCGTACGTCCTTCTTGCCGGCCATGTGCTTGAGGGCGTCCTCTACGGCGTCCATATAGATGCCGCCGTTCCAGTCCTCGAAGTGGTTGCCGATGAAGAGGGGCGCGCGATTCGTCTCGTATGCCCGCTTGAATCCGGCGATGTACGCCTTGGTGGCCTGCTTGCGCCAGCCCGGGTAGTTGGCGGGCGGGGCCTGGGTGGAGTTGAGGGACTGGTTGGCGAGGATGTTGTAGTCCATCGAGAGGACCTCGAAGGTGTGGCCGGGGAACGGGATCGCCTGGAGTGGCAGATCCCACAGGCCCTGGCTCTTTCCGGGCCACTGCTGACGGCCGCCGGGCGAGGAGGCGTCGTAGCGCCAGCCGAGTTCGCGGGCCGTGGGCAGCAGGTTCTCCTGACCGAGCAGGCAGGGCGTGCGGCCGCCGATGAGTTCCTTTTCGTAGTCGAAGGGCAGCGCGGGCAGATCGGTCCAGCCCGTGTTCGTACGCCACCCTTTGACAAAGGACTTCGCCTGGTCGATCTCGCTGCGCCATTGCTTGGGTGTCCAGTTGCCGACGGTGCCGGTGCCGCCGCAGAAGTGGCCGTTGAAGTGCGTGCCGATCTCATGGCCGTCGAGCCAGGCCTGCCGTACGTACTTCAGCGTCGACTTGATGTGGTCGTCGGTCAGATAACCGATGTCGGAGGCGCCCGGCGCATTGTTCGGCGGAAGGTACTTGCGCTTTTTCGACTCGGGCAGGAGATACAGCCCGGAGAGAAAGAACGTCATGTGTGCGTCGTGCTCTTTGGAGAGGTTCAGGAACCGCTCGAAGAGGCCGTTGCCGACGTCTCCGGCACCGTCCCAGGAGAACACCACGAACTGCGGCGGGGCCTGGCCGGGTTCGAGGGGTTCGGGCTTCGGGGGCTGGTTGGGCTGCTTGCCGGTGTAGGCGGTGGAGCCGTCGCCTATGGGACGGTCGGTGCTTCCCTTGCCGTTGCCGTCACTGTTTCCGTCGCCGGGGTCTTTTTCGGAACCTTCGTCACCACTGAAACCGTTTCCCAATTCGGTACCGCAGCCCGCGAGTCCCACGGCCGCCGCAGCACCGGCCCCGAGTCCCAGCATTCCCCGTCGTGTGATGTGGCGCATTCCCACCCCGTTCGTCGCGCTGTTCCGTGCCGGATGACACCGGGTTAGAGGGCGCGACGAACATGGGGGTTCCTGGAAAGCACGTCACATTTCCCCTGCGGGACGGGGATGAAGTTGTTACAGACGAAATGGAACGAGAGGGCGCGATTGACCGTCGCCTACGCTCCGAAAGCCTTGTCTTTGCCCTTGACCGGCTTCGCCCCCGCCAGCAGATGCGCAGGTACGAGATCTCGGGCGGGCTCGGTGTAGCCGACGGAGACGATCTTGTCGTCCTGGTAGGTGAACGTCGTCAGCGAGGCGAGTGTGCACTGCCGCTTGCGCGGGTCGTGCCACAGCCGCCGCCGCTCCACGTAAGAGCGCACGATCCAGATCGGCAACTGGTGCGAGACGCACACCGCTTCATGCCCGCGCGCCGCGTCCTTGGCGGCGTCCAGTGCCCCCATCATCCGTACGACCTGCTCCAGATACGGCTCACCCCAGGACGGCCTGAAGGGGTTGAGGAGGTGCTTCCAGTTCTCGGGCCGGCGCAGCGCGCCGTCGCCGACCCCGAAGGTCTTGCCCTGGAAGACGTTGCCGGCCTCGATCAGCCGGCGGTCGGTCGCGAGGTCGAGGCCGTGTCTCTCGGCGATCGGGGCGGCCGTCTCCCGTGCCCGCTCCAGCGGTGAGGAGACGACGTGCGTGATGTCCCTGGCGGCGAGGTGCTCGGCGACCCGCTCGGCCATCCGCAGCCCCAGCTCGGACAGGTGGTAGCCGGGCAGGCGCCCGTACAGAATTCCGTCCGGGTTGGCGACCTCGCCGTGCCGCACCACGTGTACGACGGTGATGTCACTCATGCTGCCGTGGCCTCCGCTGCTGCCCGTGCCGCCGCCGGAAGGGCGTCGGCGATCCGCTGGACCGCCCGCTCGTCGTGAGCCGTCGAGACGAACCAGGACTCGAAGGACGACGGGGGCAGATAGACGCCCTGCGCCAGCATCGAGTGGAAGAACGCGGTGAAGCGGTACGACTCCTGCGCCTTCGCGTCCTCGTAGTTCTTGACGGGGCGGTCGGTGAAGAACACGGAGAACATACTCGAGGCGTTCTGCACCCGGTGCGCCACACCCTCCTTGGTGAGCGCGTCCGACACCAGCGTACGGAGCTGCTCGGACACCGCGTCGATCTTGTCGTACGCCGCGTCGTCGAGCAGCCGCAGCTGGGCGAGCCCGGCGGCGGTGGCGACCGGGTTCCCGGAGAGGGTGCCCGCCTGGTAGACGGGGCCGGCGGGCGCGAGGTGCGCCATGACATCCGGCCGGCCACCGAAGGCGGCGGCCGGGAAGCCGCCGCCCATGACCTTGCCGAAGGTCATGAGATCGGGACGTACGCCGTCGATTCCGAACCATCCGGCCTTACTGGTCCGGAACCCGGTCATGACCTCGTCAGAGATGTACAGCGCGCCGTTTTCCGCACAGGCATCCTTGAGCCCTTGGTTGAAGCCGGGCTCCGGCGGCACGACGCCCATGTTCCCGGGCGAGGCCTCGGTGATCACGCAGGCGATCTGGCCGGGGTGGGCGCGGAAGGCCTCGTGGACGGCGTCGAGATCGTTGTACGGGAGGACGATGGTGTCGCCGGCCTGGGCACCGGTGACGCCGGGGGTGTCGGGCAGCGCGAACGTGGCGAGTCCGCTTCCCGCGGCGGCCAGCAGGGCGTCCACATGCCCGTGATAGCAGCCGGCGAACTTGATCACCTTGGCCCGCCCCGTGTAGCCGCGGGCGAGACGGATCGCGGACATGGTCGCCTCGGTGCCGCTGGAGACGAGCCGGACCTGCGCGACGGGCTCGATGCGGGCGACGATCTCCTCGGCGAGCGCGACCTCGCCCTCACCGGGCGTACCGAAGGACGTGCCGCGGGCCACGGCCGCCTGGACCGCCGCGATCACATCCGGGTGGGAGTGGCCGAGGATCATCGGCCCCCAGGAGCAGACGAGGTCCACGTACTCCCTTCCGTCGGCGTCGGTCAGGTACGGACCGGTTCCGGACACCATGAACCGGGGCGTACCACCCACGGCGCGGAACGCTCGCACGGGAGAGTTCACGCCGCCGGGTGTGACGGCCGCCGCACGGTCGAAAAGAGCATGAGAAACTGGGGCGTCGTATTCGTACGGATAGTTCACACAGCCATGGTGTCAGAGGCCTCGAAGATCCTGCGGACAGGTGTTTCAACGCACGTTTCGGCGGGCGGTCGTGGGGGAGGTCACTGGCATGATGATCGGGTTGCGTGGCGGGGGTTACGCACCTTAAAAGCAGTCGGGTGGAGATATGCATCGCGGTGGCGGACTGGGCGAGGGGACCGATGACCTCGGTCCTCGTCGTGCCCGGCGGGGAAGGCACCGGCGCGAGGCGGAAGCGGCGGCCGAGACACGCGAAACCCGCGAGGTACGGCAGACGGAGAGTGAGCCCGAGCCGGGCGAGCGGATCGACGGACTCAACGGGATCCGTCGGATCGATGCCCCACGGGCAGGGAGCAGGAATGGTGGCCGGGTGGGGGTGACGTACAAATACTTCGGGGCCCCGGACGGCGCGACGGCCGCTCGCGTCCCCATCTCCATGCGCCCTGAGGAACTCGGCGGCGACGAGCTCGGCATGAACGGCATGTTCACGAAGATCAAGCCGGAGACGATGGCCGCGATGGTCCTCACCGGCATAGAGGGCGTCCCGTTGAACAGGGTCCCTCCACTCGAACTCGTAGTCCTTCACCCGGACTACGCCGTAGTCAAGCTCCCCATGACGGTCGTAGACCCCCTACGCGGAATCGGCGAGGAGGCGGTCGGCGCGGCGGCCTTCATCTGGTCGACGGTCCCGGACCGGGGCGGGCCGCGGGACGCGTTCAACGTGTACCAGCTGCTGCACGAGTGGCAGGACTTCAGCCATCGGTTGCATGAGGCGGGGCATCAGCCTTATTGCTTGGTGTGGCCCTGAGCTGGGGTTTCACTGGTAGCGGGCGGGGTCTTCGGGCCTCGCCCTTTTCCATGCCGGAGAGGGGCCGTCAGGCGGCCAGGGCACATTGAGGGCACATTGGTTTTGCTGGGGGCGCTGATGTGCCCTGGTCGGCGGGCGGGTCACCGCCGTCTTCCACCTCGGCCTCCGCCTCCGCCTCCGTGAAGGCGTCGTCGATCGCCTTACGGGTGCGGGTCTCGCTGGACGGCAGCAGGTGCGTGTACGTCCGCAGCGTGAAGCCGGGGTCCGAGTGGCCGAGGTACTCAGAGAGCGCCTTGATGCTCTCCCCCGCGTCCAGGAGCACGGACGCGTACGCGTGCCGGAGGGCGTGCATGCCGTCTTCCGGGGCCGCCTGAAGGTACCTCGCGCCGCGCTCGCGCGGAGGGATCACGCCAGCGGCGGCCAGGGCGAGCTTCCAGGCGCCCATGTTGAAGACGCTGCGGTTGTAGGCCCGGCTCTTCTCGTCGACGAAGAGGAGGCGGAAGGTCTTCGGTTCGCCGTCCGGCTTGGCCCACGGCAGGGTGACGGCGACGGGCGGGAACTCCTTCATGTGGGCCTTGAGGGCAGCCGCAAGTTGGGCCGGCAGGGGCACTGACCGGATCTTGTTGCCCTTGGGCAGGGCGAAGACAGGCTTCGTACCGACCAGCCGCACCTGGCGGTTGACGTGGATCCAGCCGCCCTTGAAGTCGATGTCGTCGACTGCGAAGCCGAACACCTCTCCCTGGCGCAGGCCGCAGCCGAAGGCGAGCTTGCCGCCGGCCTGGAAGCGCTTCGGGAGTCCGGCGACAACCGCACGTACGCGTTCCAACGACCAAGGGATGATCTTCTTCTTGGTCGCGGTCGGCAGCTTGACCGACTTCGCCTTGCAGGGGTTCTTCGGCAGCAGCCCGTCCTCCACGGCCATGCCGAGGATGCTGGAGAGGATGTCGAAGATGCCCTCGATCGTCGACACTTCCAGTTCCGCGTCCTGGAGCGTACGGATCCAACCCTGGATGATCGAGGGCTGGTTGAGGGACCGTAGCTCGCGCCGACCGAGGTGCTCCACGATGTGGTTGCGGACGGTCGCCTCGTAGCGGAGCGCGGTTGTCGGGCCGACGGAGTTCGCGTCGAGCCACTTCTGCGCATAGGCGCCGAGCGTCTGCTTCGTCTCGGCCGGGACGACGTAGGAGCCGCGACGGATCTCGACGTCGACCTCGGCGGCGCGGTTGTCCGCCTCGGCCTTCGTGTGGAAGTTCTCCTTGCGCTGGCGGCCGTCCAGGTCGCGGTAGCGGACCTGCCAGCGCTTGCCGGTGCCGTGGTCGACGCTGGGGACCATCCGCTTGGTGCGGCTCTTGTGTTCGCCGCACTCGGCCTCGGTGGGCCTGGGGTGGGACTTGTGCCAGCGGTCGTACACGTCAGCCAAGAAGGACCCCCTGGATGTCGGCGGCGTGGGAGAGGGGGCCGTGAGCGGTCGGCAACGGCAGGACGGCCGACGGCGAGACACCGAGCGCGACGGCGATGGTGACGAGGTCGTCGATGTCGCAGCGGCGGCGGGCGCGTTCGGTGCGGCTGAGGGCGGTGTTTGTCATCGGGCGGTCCAGTGCGGTGCAGCGGACGGCGAGTTGCTGCTGGGTCAGGCCGCGCGCGAGGCGTAGGTGCTCGATGGCGCGGGCGGCGTGGAGGCCAGCGGGGCCTATTTCGACAGGTCGGGTTGCCATGACAGATAGCTGTAACTTGCATCCGGGCGCCATGGCAAGAGTTAGTTCTTAAACTCTATAAAAGCCGTTCCGAGGCGAAGTGGTGTTCGTCTCATCGAATTCCGGTACATCGCGAGCCTTTTCAGCGGGAAGGCCGTGCTACCTTCCCTCCGCGTCCCAGAGATGGGCGATTTGAGCAGCTATCAGCCGCGGTGTCCTGTGGGCTGACCGCGTCACTTCTGACTGCCAGGCCCTGCCTCTGAGCTGCTGATGTACCGGATTCCGACCCCTCTCCCGGCCGCTTCGCCGCAGAAAATTTCGGCTTCCGCGGGAGCAATTTCGGCAACCGGGGATCCGCCCTTACTGTTTTGTCTTCCCCAGCCACGCCGAGAGAAGTAGCCAGAGGTTCAGAACCAACTTTGGACTTTTCCCTGGGTGGTGTGGCCGTGTTGCCCAAGCCCGCCATCCAAAACCCCGATCCCGATATGGAGACCTCATTGCCGAACCACTCCCCGCGCCTTGCCGGCGCCGAGCGTGACCAGCTCGCCACCCCCGCCGACGTGGCCGCGTACCTCGGGGTGCCGGTGAAGACGCTCTACCAGTGGAAGTACCGGGGCACCGGCCCCAGCGTCCACAAGGTCGGCCGTCACCTGCGCTACCGCTGGCAAGAGGTGGACGCGTGGCTGGACGCCCAGACGTCGTACAACCTCACGGCCTGACCCCGCGCCTGACGCGGACAGACAAACGGCCCCCGGCGCGCCAACGCCGAGGGCCACACACTCCCCTGCCGAATGCCCATCCCTGAACGAACGAGCTGGTGAGGGGCGGGACTTGCCCGTCCTGCCCCTCACCGGAGAGGAACGCCTATGGAGGACTCTACGTCCCCCACCACGAACGAATCCCCCACCACCTGGCCCACTCCCGCGGTCCCCGGCGAAGGCATCCCCTGGCACCGCGGGGACCAGGCGGACACGCTGTCCCCTACATCGGGGACCGTCGAGCAATCGGCAGTTGCGGAAGTGCGCGGTCCCCAGCCTCCCGTCGACACAGCTGCTGTTGGGGACCGTCCCGGCGACGCACCCGGCGCCCGGTCCCCGCAGGTCACGGTCCCCAAATCCACATCCGGCGCAAACCCGCAGGCCAACACCGCGAAAACGGGGACCGGTCCCCAAGCGGAGACAGTTACACCAGGGGACCGCAATGGGGACCGTGATCACGGTCCCCGCCGACCGCTGGGTACCGACAAACCCGTGACGGGGACCGCCCAGCAGAACTGGACCGGTCCCGTCGACGCATGGGGACCAAATCACAGGGCCGGATACCGGCCTCCTCGGGGACCGGAAGACCGCACGGAGCATTCCGGTGAGGGTGCGGAATTGCTGGATGAGTTGCGGGCGGCGATCGGCAAGTACGTGGTACTGCCACGTGAGGAAGCCCTCACCGCAGTCACGCTGTGGGTGGCAGCGACGCACATCCAGACTGCTCTGCAACACGCGCCCCGCCTGGCGGTGATGAGCCCGACGAAGGGCTGCGGCAAGTCCCGCGTCTTGGACGTGCTGCACGAGACCGTGCACAAGCCGATGATGACGGTCAACACCTCCCCGGCGGTCATCTTCCGCGTCATCGGCAAGAACCCACCCTCTCTGCTGGTGGACGAAGCCGACACCATCTTCGGCCCCAAGGCGGGCGACAAGGAGGACCTGCGCGGCCTCCTGAACGCCGGACACCAGCGCAACCGGCCCGCCTGGCGGATCTCCGGACCCGAGCACAAGCCCACCCCGTATCCCACCTTCGCCATGGCTGCGCTCGCGGGCATCGGCGACCTGCCGGACACGATCACGGACCGGGCAGTCGTGCTGCGGATGCAGAAGCGCAAGCCCGGCGAGAAGGTCGCCCCGTTCCGCTCGCGGTACTCGGCGCCTGAACTCAACGCGCTGCGTGACCGGCTGGCCGCCTGGCTGGGACCGCTGCGCAGCACCGCTGCCCATATGGTGCCGATGATGCCGGTGGAGGACCGGGCGGCGGACACCTGGGAACCGCTGGTGATCATCGCCGACCTGGCCGGCGGCCACTGGCCCGTGAGCGCCCGTGCGGCCTGTGTGGCGATGACCCGCTACGAGGCGGTCCAGGACGAGCAGACCAGCCTGAAGACGCGGCTGCTGCGCGACATCCACCGCATCTTCGAGGCACATGGCAACCCCGAGGCCCTGTCCACCCAGGACCTGGTCGCCGCCCTGCTCCAGGACGCCGATGCCCCGTGGGCGGAGTACGGCACCAAGGGGCTGAACGCCTACCATCTGGGCAACCTGCTGCGGGACTTCGGCATCGGCTCCGCCAACTACCGTTTCGACAAAGACAGGCAGGCCAAGGCGTACGCCCGCAACCGGTTCCTCGACGCCTGGGCCCGCCACTGCCCCGGTCTCACCGAGGCGGCGCCCGAGCCCGCGCACGACGCCACGCCCGCACGCCCAGCCCAGGGCAAGCCGCCCACCACTCCGGCGGGTTCGCTGCCCATCGGCCCGCCCGGCGGCCTCGCCGGACCTACGCGCGCCCGCTGACCCGCCTCCCCTCTGGGATCCGTATCACTGCGTCGCGTCCGTCCCCGCGCAGGTCAGCGCGGGGACGGACGCCCTTGCCGGGACGCACTTCTCCGTACCTGCCCAAGCGTCCGTACCTGTGCTGACCAGGCATGCAACGGACGCAACGGACGTGACACAGCGCCGCCCCACCTGACCGCCGGAGAAACACCCATGCACGAACAACACCAGGAACTCCCAACAACTCAGCAGCAGATACCCATCACCTCAGCCCCACACAGCACAGCAAGTTGTCGGGTAAGGAGTCCTTACCCGGCCTCCGCCCCGGGAGAGGCGGAGGCATCCGGCGCCGAGGGGGCGCCGGGATCGGCCGGCCCGGGGGAGCCGACCGGGACAGGGGGCAGCGAGCCGTCGTCGAACGTGCCACAGCAGTCCGCGCCGCGTCGCCGCCTGCGTGACAAGCAACTGCGCGAGCACCGCGTCCATCCTCGCTACAACGACGACGAGTTCGACCTCGTCCAGAGAGCCGCCGCCCTGAGCCGCATGAAGCCCGGCGGCTACGTCGCCGAGTGCGCGCTCGCCGCTGCGCGCGCCGACGATCCCACCGCAGCCGTCGCCGACTACCGCGCTCTGGTGAAGGCGCTGATGGCCGCCAACGGGCAGCTGGGCAAGGTCGGCAGCAATCTCAACCAGCTCACTCGGCACCTCAACATGGACGGCGCCTTGCCCCACCCCGACATCGTCCAACGGCTCCTGGAGCGCGTCGAGGCGTCCATCGCCGAGCTGGACACCGCCGTCGCCCAGATCACAGACGGGCGGTGAGCCATTGATACCGAAGATCATCCTCGGCAAGGGGCCCCAGGCCACGCGCCGCACGATCGGCTACCTCTTCGGCAAGGGCCGGGCCAACGAGCACATCGACCCGCACCTGGTGGCCTCCTGGAACGGCTTCGCCCCCGACCCCGGCCGCAGCCCCCACCGCGACCCCAAGGACGTGGAGGCCCAGCTCGCCGCGCAGCTCGACCAGCCCGTGAAGATGCTGGGCGACAAGGCACCCAAATACACCGTGTGGCACTGCCCCGTCCGTGCCGCACCCGAAGACCCGATCCTCACCGACGCCCAGTGGGCGGACATCGCCCGACGGATCGCGGCCGCCGCCGGCATCGCCCCCAAAGGCGACGAGGAAGCCTGCCGCTGGGTGGCCGTCCGCCATGCCGACGACCACATCCACATCGCCGCCACCCTCGTACGGCAGGACGGCCGCCGCCCCCAGCGCGATTACGACATCCGCGCCGTGCAGAGGGAAGCCCGCCGGATCGAAGTCGACTACGGGCTCAGGCGGTTGAAGCCGGGCGACGGCACCGTGGCCAAGCGCCCCACCAGCAAGGAGCACTTCAAAGCCAAACGCCTGGGCCAGGACGCCACCTCCCGCGAGATCCTGCGCCTGCGCGTCCGCCGCGCGGTGGCCGCCGCGTCCACCGAGGCCGAGTTCTTCGCCCTGCTGGAGACAAGTGGTGTGACCGTGCGCCTCAAACTCGGCCCGTCCGGCGACGCGCTCGGCTGCAACTTCGCCCTGCCCGGCGACACCAACGACAAGGGCGAGCCCGTGCTCTACGCCGGTTCCACCCTCGCCGGCGACCTCTCCCTGCCCAAGATCCGCCAACGCCTCGCCACCACCACTCCCGAACCGGTGGCCCTCCGGCCGGGCAACCCCTGGCACCAGGCCACCGCCGCCACCGAACGCATCCCCCACCACCTGGCCCTCAGCGACGACGCGGTGGCCCAGGGCCAGCTGGCCGCGCTCGGCGGAGCACTCGACCTGCTCCCCCTCACCGCCCCCGCCGCGGTGCGGACCGAACTCGAACGAGCCGCCGTCGCCTTCGAGCGCGCCACCCGCTCCCGCATCGCCGCCGACCATGCCAGCGCCCGCGTCCTGCGCCGCAGTGTCCAGGCGCTCTGGAAGGACCCCGCACGGCATGGGGACGGTGCCGGGCTGGCGATGCTGCTGGACGTCGCGCTCACCGCGGTCGCCTACGCGATGCACTGGCACCGCACCCGCCAGCACGCCCAGCAGCAGGCGGCCGCCGAGCAGACCCTCATCCACCTGCAGGCCGCGTACGCGCAGATCGCCGGACCGGTCCTGGCCGGCCTCGCCAGCCGGGCGCCCAGCCCGCAGACCAAGCGCCGCTACGCCCACCAGCTCCAGCAGGCGGCCCCCGAGCAGGCCGAGCGCATCCTGGACGACCCCGCCTGGGACGCCCTGGCCACCGTGCTCGCCGAGGCGGAAGCAGCCGGACACAACCCGACCACGGTCCTCGACCGGGCCCTCAGTCAGCGCACGCTGGACGACGCCCACAGCCCCGCACGAGCACTGACCTGGCGCATCCGCCGCCTCGGCGAACGCCACGCACCCGGCCCACGAGCCCAGGCAGCCAACGCCAGCCATACCACTCAAGACGCCGCGACGCCGCCTCCACGGCAGCCGCCGCAAGGGCAGCGGCGCTGATCAGTCGACCCGGCGACGTGTGACAAGGATGGTCAGTCCCTGGCGCCACGGCCCAACTAGTCGCCCGGACCTGGATCAGGCGGCCATCTCGCTGCGTATCCGGTCCAGTGACTGCGAAGCGGCGGCCTGCTGAGCAGGGAGCCGTGGCCCTGCAGTTCTCATGATCCGCTGTAGCTGATGAGGGAGGCGCTGCACAACGGCCTCCTGGGTTGCGGTATCGAGCGACTGGGCGGCGCCGCCCGTGTCGTTGGCGAGTAGTTGGACGTGCGCGACAGTGATCAGTTCGATGACGCGCCACTGTGGAGCCACGACAGTGGTGGGCACTGGACTGTGTTCCACCAGTCGCATAGCCATGTCGGTGCGCCCCGTTGAGACGAGACCGCGCAGGCGGATCTCATGGAGGGAGAAGGGATTGAACAAGCTGGTGTGGTCGACACGGTCGAGCAGGGCGTCAGTCTCCCGCATCACCCGGTCGAACAGTTCGCCGTTGCCCAGCCCGCCGGCGGCCCGGGCGAGCAGCGGCAGCGCGGCAGCGCGGGCGTTTTCGTCAGGCGCGGTGGCGACAGCGCGGCACAACCGCTGGACCGCCGCGCCCCGTAGGTTGGCCTTGCGCAGCTCGTTGCCGTGCATGCGCAGCACATACGAGGTCATGCCCGGGTCCCCGAAGTACTCGGCGATCTCAAGGCTCTTGGCTGTCCAGCGGGCGGCGGTGGTAAGGCGTTCCTCCGGCAGAACGTTGCCCAGGGCGACGCCGAGACCGACGCGGGCCCGGGCAAGCAGCCGCAGAACGTCCCGCTCGGTGTGGCCGTCGTCGACACGGGCTTCGAGCCGAGCAACGAGCGGCCACAGCTCGGAGACGGCTTCGGAGGCGTGCCCGGACTGGCGGGCGATCTCGGCAAGCCGGACGGTCGACTCCCCGAACTGCAGCATCGCCCGGTGGTCCGTGTCGGTGGGCTCGGTGATGCCGAGGACGTGGGGCGGCAACCGCAGAGCCTCGCAGACACGGCGCCGGGAACCGATGTCGTCGAGGGCGCGCTTCCCCAACTCCAAGGCGGAGATGTAGGTCTTGTCGTAGCCGAGGAGTTCAGCGAGCGCCGTCTGGTTCAGGCCGTGCACACGTCGGTAGAAGCGAAGGATGCCGGCCAGATCCCCTGCGGCCAGTACAAGTTGGGCCTGCGGTGTCGCCCAGTGCCACTGGGCGTGCCGGGCCGAGGGCCGGGGAGGCGGGAGCCTGCTCTCACCCGCCCGGTTCGCGATCTCGCTCCCGGCCATCGTCGGCTACATCCGCTCGTAGTCGTCCAGGGCCGTCGTGCCGTCGTGCCCGCTGCCGTACCAAGCGGCGATGGCCCGCTTGTAGCCGTCGGGCATGTTCAGTGCCGGTACCTCGTCGGCGGTGAACATGCCCAGCTGCTTGTGCTCGTGACTGACAACAGGCGGTCGCTCGGGGGTCAACACGGTGCAGCCGTAGGTCACGATCAGCACCCGCCGCCCCGGGATGGGCTGGTAGACCCACACGCCGCCGTCGATGAGCGGGCCGGCCTTGACCTCCCAGCCGGTCTCCTCCTGGATCTCACGCTCCAGCGCCGACTCAGGGCTGCTGTCCGGCAGTTGTTCGCCATCGGGGCTGCCGATCTCCAGTCGGCCTCCGGGCAGCTCCCACTCATCACGCTCGTTCCGCAGCAGCAACACGCGATCACGCGCGTCGAGCGCAACGCCCTTCACGGAGACGGGCCAGAGCGGCGGCGTGTACGTCATGACAGTCCTCGTCCTGCGGTGTGCGAGCCGGGTCTTCGGAACGTAGCACGCCCCCTTCAACCCGCCGCCCAGACGGCCGATTTGTCCGAGTCGACAGTCTGTCGCTTTACCCAGACCACCCCGCCTCCCCACTCTGATCACACCGACCCCGATCGAAGGAGTACGGCGATGCTCGACGCCTCCGCAGGCTCCGAGACGCTCTTCGCGGACCACTACGTCGACCTCCGCACCCCGCACGCCAGCGACGTGATCGCCGCACAGCTTCGTGAGACCGGCCTGGTCACCCTCAACGGACTGACCACCCGGCAGGAGGTCCTGGCGTTCGCCTCGCGGATGATGGCGATCACGCCTCACCCGCACGGCGCCCCGGACGGCCTGACCCTGATCCACGACACGGGCAGCCACGCCCACCGTGCCGGCTTCGCCGGCCTCGGCAGCGGCGAACTGCAGGCCCACACCGAACGGTCGGGCAGCCCCACGCCGCCACGCCTGATCCTCCTGGCATGCATGCAGCCGGCGTCCGCAGGCGGTGAGACCCTCCTCGCCGACGGACGCGAAGTCCACGCCCGCCTCATGGGCGAGAACCGAGACGCAGCAGTCGCACTCTGCCAGCCCAGGACCGCCTACTTCGGCGCGGGCTCCGGCCATGCCACCCAGGTCTTCACCGTCCAGGCCGACAGCCGTTTCTCCATACGGCTGCGCCAGGACGGTCTGGCCCGCTGGAGTCCCATCGTCCAGCCCTACCTCCCCGTCCTCCGCAGCGCCATCGCCGCCAGCCAGTACCGCCTCCTGCTCCAGGCCGGACAGGGCTATCTGCTGGACAACCACCGCTGGCTGCACGCCCGCACGCGCTTCACCGGGGACCGGAGGCTCCTGCGTGCCCTGGGGGAGCCCCGTTTCGCCCTACCCGGCGGTTTCGCCGCGCACCCGACATCCGCCGTCCTTCCCAAGACCAGCGAGCCCGTCTCATGAGCTCGCTCCCCGAGGAGGTGGCCGATGTGACGGACGCCGAACAAGCCGACGTGGGAACGCTGATGGTCGACAAGCGCAACGACCAGGTGGGTAGGGTCATGGGGCACGCGGGGCCCTACGTTCAACTCCGCCCCCTGAAGGGCGGCAGGGAGTGGGACGTTCCCCCTACGGAACTTCGCCATCCCACCCAGGCCGAAGAGCTGAGCGCCAAGGTGGCCGTAGCGAACGGACGGTGGGGGCGATGAGCCCACGCGCCGTCCTCCGGCACGAGACCTGGACGCTCGAACCCGACCGGGAACCCGATGCCGAACCGACCACGTACGCGATGCAGTGCGCCGTGGACGGCGAGACTTCCTCATCCAGCGAAGACTTCGCCGAGCCCCAGAACTGGGTGCTGGAGCACTGCGGCCGACACCCATCGCACCACACGTACCGGGAGATCATCACTCGGCCCTGGCGCGCCTGGCGGCGTACGTGACGCGACGACCGGTGGCCTCGCTGTGTCGTTTCGCAGGACCACTACTGATCATCGCAATCGCTGCCTCGTGGGGCTTCGTGATCGGTGTCCCGGTCTCGCCCGCCCCGGCCGACCGATGAGTTCCCGTCCCCGCCGGACGTAGCCGATCGAGAGGTTCCCCCCACTCCGGAAAGCCCTGGCAGGGACGGGCCGCAAACCCCGCTCCGGACGGATCAACGGCCCGACCCCATGGACAGGTCGAGCGCCGTCCGGAGCGGGTCCGCATGGCCACTTCGTCCCCAACTCCGAGGAGGAACAATGCCGAACAACACGGTCCCCAGCCCGACGACCGGTCCGGCACAGCCCGGGCTGGTCAAGGCACGCCGCCGGATCCAGGCCGCCCGCGAGCGCGGTGTCACCCCGTCCGACGGCGGCAGCACCGGCCGCACCGACGGCAACGACTGATCCGGGAGGAGACGCGTTGTCGCCGCTGAACCTGGCGGCCCACCTGGGCCAGGACGAGTTCCTGGCCCAGGTGCTCCACCGCCACCACCGCCACGTCCCCGCCGCCCTCCCCTACCCGGGCAAGCTGATCACCTGGGACGACGTCAACACCGTCCTGGCCACCCACCGCCTGGAGCCACCTCGTTTCCGCCTGTCCGCGGACGGCGAGATGCTGCCCGCCCACCGCTACACCGCGCCGGTCACCACCCGCCGGCACACCGTCTGGCAGCGCCTGCATCCCACCGAGCTGCACGCCCGCCTCGCCGAGGGTGCCTCACTCGTCATCGACGCCATCGACGAACTCCACCTACCCATCGGCCGCGCCGCGATGGAGCTGGAGCACTGGCTGCGCACCGGGGTGCAGACCAACCTGTACGCCTCCTTCACCGCCCGCGAGGGCTTCGGCGTGCACTGGGACGACCACGACGTCGTCGTCATCCAGATCGACGGCGCCAAACGCTGGAAGCTGTACGGCCCCACCCGCACCGCCCCCATGTACAAGGACACCACCGGGCCTGAGCCGCCACCGGAAGAACCGGTCGTGGAACTGGTCCTGCGTCCAGGCGACTTGCTGTACCTGCCGCGCGGCTGGTGGCACTCGGTGGCCGCCTCCGAGGGCGAGCACTCCCTGCACCTCACCTTCGGCATCCAGACCACCACCGGCGCTCAACTCCTGGCCTGGCTCGCCGACGACCTGCGCCGCCACGACGTCTTGCGCGAGGACCTGCCCGTGCACGCGACCGCTGCTCAGCAGGCCGCCTACCTGGAACGGCTGCGCAAGGAAGTCACCACCGCGCTGGAAGACCCGGGTCTCATCGCCCGGTACACGGCAATGCGCGACGGCACGGACCTCACCCGCCTGCGGCCGAGCCTGCCCCACATCACCGGCGTCCCTGCCGACCCGGAGGTGCGCGTCAGGCTGACCACCACACGCGCCCGCCTCGACCGTGCCATCGACGGGGACGGAGTGGTGTTCAGGGCCTGCGACAACGAGTGGGAGATGGCCGAGGAAGCCCGGCCACTACTCCAGTGCCTGATGTCCGCCACTCCCAGCGCCATGCCTCTCAGTGAGCTGGCTGCCGCAGCACGCACCTCTGTCGCGGATGTTGCCGCCGTCGTCTCCGAGCTCATGGACGGCCAAGTAGTCACGGTAGAAGGGGGCGAGCGATGACAACGGCCCTGGGTCTGGGCACTTACCGCATCCGCCCTTCCGCGCTGAACGACGCCGTCGTACGCGCGGCCACCGATCCCGCTGCTGCATGGATCGACACCGCACCCAACTACCTCGGAGGGCAGGTGCAGCCGCTGCTCGCCCCCGTTCTGGTTCGGCATCCCGTCCCGGTCTCCACCAAAGTCGGGTTCCTCACCGACCAGGCCGCCAAGGACGCCGTTTCCGACGGAAGTCTTACCGCCCAAGACGCGGATCGCGGACACTGCCTGAGCACCCCGTACGTCCACTGGCAGTGCGCCCGCAACCGCACCGAACTCGGCCGCGACCACCTGGACCTCGTCTTCGCCCACAACCCCGAGCGCACCGACGGCGACCCGTACGAAGCCCTGCGTAACGCCTTCACCGCGCTCGAAGAAGAAGCAGCCGCCGGAACCCTAACCGCATACGGCGTCGCAACCTGGGACGGCTTCGACACCGGCATCCTGAGCATCGCCACCCTGCACCAGCTGGCCACCGAAGTTGCCGGCACAGAACAGCACCACCTGCGAGCCGTCCAACTGCCCGTATCCCTCGTCACCGCCACCGCCTTCGCCCAAGCACTGGACGGAGAGGGCCCCATCGCACAGGCAGCCGACCTCGGATGGCAGGTGTACGCCTCGGCACCCCTGTTTGGCGGCGAACTGCCCCACTTGGCCACCCGCGAACTCACCGCAATGCTGAACCCGGACCTGACCACCGCGCAGGCGTGCCTGCTAGCGGCGGCATCCTGCCCTGGGGTGACGCGGATTCTGCTCTCCGCATCCACCCCGGCACACTGGTCCGAGGCCCAGACCGCTCTGCGCAACCCGGCCGTCCCGGTTCCTACGCTGCGAAAGGTGCTGGATGTACTCGCCGCCAACTGACCCCACGGCCCAGCAGCGCATGCGCCGGGCCTTCGCGGGGTCCGCCGAGACCCTGGGCGTCACGATCGCCGGCCCCGAGGTCTGGGGCTGGCACGGCCGCACCCTCAGCAGCCGCGTCGAGCACCCGGACCGAGGCGCCTGCTGGCTGAGGCTGCTCTCCACACCGCAGGACAAAGCGGCAGGAAAGATCTGGGAGGGCAACTGCCAGGCCGCTGCGCTGTTCGACGGACACGTCCACAAGCCCCTGCTGTACGACACCACGGAGTCAAGCAGCGCCAGCTACGCGTACCGAGCGGAGCTGCACCAATACGTCGACGAACCTGCCTCCTTCCCCAGCCCCGTACTGTGCACGGATCTCGTTTCACCGCGCTCGTGGTGGGACTCCCTCCGCACCGACCTGGAGTACGTGAACACCGTCCCCACGGACCGCGTGGCCGTACGGCAAGAGTGGGTGGACCGCAGCGTCCCGCGCTACCTCGGCATGCCCGGCCCCCGGATCACGGACTGGGCGACGGCCCACGGAGACCTGCACACCGCCAACCTCACGAGCACCACCCCCTACCTGCTCGACTGGGAGGGTTTCGGCCTGGCGCCAGTCGGCTACGACGCCGCGATGCTGCTGGCGTACTCCCTGCTCGTCCCCGAATTCGCCCACCGCATCCGCGACACCTTCCCCGTGCTCAAGACGGAGCTCGGGCGCGTTGCGCAGATCGTCGTCATCACCGAGTTACTGCAGTCGGCTTCCCGCGGGGACCATCCCGAACTCGTCCCCGCGCTTCGCGCCCTGGCTACAGAACTGGCTTGACCAGTTCGTCGGCGGCCATCAACAAGCCAGCCCATACAGCACCCGGCACCGAGGGCAGCTGAGTTGTTCAGAGTTCCCGTTGTAAAGGTGGTTGCGTCATAGCGTCGAGTCGGCGGGGCGAAGGTGTTGCGGAGGTAGGCGGAGTGGACAGGCACAGAGCGGCGCGCAGGCCGCGCAAACCATCTGCAAGGGTGCGTCTTGAGGTCTGGGTCCGCAGCGGAGGCAGGTGCGTTCTGTGCAACGAATACCTGCTAGAAGGTGCCATGTCAGCGCGCACCCTGAACTTGGGCGAGTTGGCTCATATTGTCGGCCAAGGCACGGGTGTCCTGTCTCCGCGTGGACAGGACCCGCTGGAAACCGACCTGCGGGAAGATGCCAACAACCTGATACTCGTCTGTGCCAACCAGCACGGTGAGATCGACTCCAGTGGCGCGCTGGACGTGTTCACGGTGGAGATGCTCCGCAGGTTGAAGCAGGAGCATGAGGACAGAATCCGGCACGTGACGGGCCTGAGGGCAGACCGTGCCACCACGGTGGTGCGGATGGTGGGTCAGGTCCACGGGCAGGAGGTGGAACTGTCTCGGCAGACGGCCTCCACCGCTGTCGTGGCCGCGCACCGTTTTCCGCTCTTCCTGGAGTCCTACGCACGGCATGGCATTGAGATCGATCTGAGGGGTGTGCCCAGGGAATCGCCCCTCGTCCCGCATGGGGCATTGGAGGCTGCGGTTTCAAGCCGTGCCTACTACCGCTTGGCGGCGGAGATCATTGACGACGTGATCGAGCGACAGTTGCAGCGAGGGATCGTGCGGGATTCCGTGCGGCATGTCAGCGTGTTCGGCTTCGCGCGTCTGCCGCTCCTGGTGCACCTGGGATCCCGTCTGGATGACACTGTGCCGACCGACATCTATCAGCGTCAGCGGCGGGATGAATCGTGGATGTGGCGGGACGACGGTCCGGCTGTCGACTTCACCGCTCGCGTTAATCATGATGCCCCGGCCGGAAGCGATGCGGTGGTGCTCATGAATGTGTCCGGGTCCATCAGGCAGCAGGAGGTGCCGGCGGAACTGGCGGCCCTGCGCCGCTACGAGATCCGGCCGGTGCAGGCGCCTATGTGTCCGGATATCTTGCGTGACCGTGAATCCTTGCGTCGGTTCGCAGCCACGCTTCGGGACTTCTTCGCCCTTCTGGAGCTGGAGGCGAAGACGGTGCGGCGCTTGCATGTTCTCCCAGCGGTGCCGATGTCCGCGGCGGTTGCGCTGGGCCGTGCCCATCACCCTCAGGTTCATCCGCAACTGGTGATCTACGAGCGGCTGGAAGGGGATTACGTGCCGACGCTCGAGGTCGGCTGATCCAGTCGGTCTCCGCGGCCCGGGCTGGGAAACGTGGGCGAGGACGCTTGTTGGGGTGTGTAGGGCACAAAGCGGTGTGCTGGGTGGGTGCCTGTGTGGGGCTGAGCGCACAGGTGGGTTCCGGAGAGGGGATGGCGCAGCTGCATGCCCAGGAGGGTGACGAGGGTGGCGGTGATGCCAGCAAGGTCAGCGGCGGATCCGTGGAAGGTGGGAACGGAGCATCCGCGGGTGGGCCGAATCTCGTCACCTGGTTCCGGCTCGATCCACAGCGCGTGGTAGGGCTCCAGGTCTGGGGTGGCCAGGACGTGCCGGCCGGTGGCGTGATCGATGGCCGACGGACCCTGGCCGGTGTCCGGCGTTGAGATGCTGAGGACTCCGTGGCTGGCGCTTGCCGTGTCTGTGGCCATCTGAGCCAGCACGGCCTTGCGGCCGGGGAGGCGTGCCAGAAGGTCGAGGAAGCGTCCTGCAGTGACGCTGACGGTGGCGTCGATGATGACGTCGGCCTGCTGTGCGGCGTCCAGCAGTGTGGGTGACGGAGGCGGGGCGGAGATGTCGACGATGAGGTCGTCTCGAATACTCCTGAGGCGTTCTGCCAGGGCGATGGTCTTGGCTGAGCCGATGTCGTTCTCGGTGTAGTTCTGCCGGATGAGCAACCCCCCGGTGATGGTGCCCAGGTCGCTCAGCGTGATGTGGGCGGCTCCTGCTCGCGCCACCAGTTCGGCGGCCCACGCGCCGATGCCGCCGCATCCCCAAACTTGGATGTGAGTGCCGTAGAAGGCGCTGACCGGCCGTTGTACATCGCGGCGTGTGGTGACAGCCGGCCGCTCATCGGAGAGGTAGCACCATTCGAGTGCGGCCTCACGGACGTCGACGGGCAGCGAGGAGAGTTGGCGTGGCGCCGTAATCCGGGATGCATGGCGCAATGCGTCGCTGACCTGGGCAGGCAGGCGTCCAGCCAGGAGGAAGTACGGAGCTGCGGCGAGGTTGGGGTGCGGGACAGCGAGGACAAAATACTGGCATGTTCCGTGGGGGTTCCTGAGCGCGCTGTTGGCCAGTGCCGTCAAGAAAGCGGGCGACCGTAGCCCAGGCTGTGGGCCGGTTGGCGGTGTTCCAATCGGCGATGTGTCGTCGATGCGGAAGAGGAGGTCGGCGAGTGTACGGCCGGCTCCGAGAGGCAGGGAATGACTGAGAGCCATTACCGGAAGGCGGAGGCTGTGATCGCCCGCCGAACGGTCAGACAGGTCGAGCCGATGGGTGGAGCGTGGGGTGAGCCAGCCGGTGCGTGCGGGGCTGCGCGGGTCTGGTTCTCGCACCACGATCGTGGGAGTGCCGGGTGTGCGGTGCACGACTCCTCCCACGGCATGGAACAAGGCGGTGGTGGCGTCGAACCGGTTGGCTGCTGCATCGGTAAGCCACTGCCACAGCCGGTTCAGGACGGGCACGATTCCTCCTTCCGGGTCCCATTCGCGGGCGGCATCGAGGTATATGCACAGCCGATAGCCCTCCAGTACGTGCGGATGGCCAGCGAATCGTGTGTGCGGGGTCTGCACCCAGGGAGGCACCAGGGTGGACGGCGGGAGGGTGAGGAGGAATTCCTCGTCCTCACCCAGGACCAAGCCGCCTTCGATGTGCAGGAGGCCCGCCGTGTGGAGGCTGATCCTCACGGCTGCTGGTCCGCTGGGGTCGACCTCTGGGCGGCCCATGATGCGGATGTCCTGGGGGCGGTGCGTAGCCAGCCTCTTGAGGTCCGCCAGCAGATGCTGTTGCCACGGATTCAGCCTGGGCGGGGGCGGCTTTCGCTTGGTCATCCTGCGCGTCCTGTCCGGGAGGTGGTGGTGATGAGGGGCGGCAGCGGGAACTTCGGGCCGACCGCAGGCGGGGTGGACGACGCGGACGGACGGGGCGGTTCGGGGAAGCGGCTACCGAACAGCTCGCGCCACAGGCGCACGCTGGTGTCCTGGTCCGTCTCGTCGTAGGCCGCTCGGATCTGGGCGGCGTGGGTGTGGATGCGGTCGCGGAAGTAGGCATACGTGACCTGGTCCCAGCGGTGGTCGAAGGTGACGCCTGATCCGGAGGGGTCGGGTATGGAGGGCTTGAGCGGCCGAGCCTGCAGCCAGTCGTCGAGGTCTTCGACGATGGTGAGGAGTGCAGTGGGCACGTTGCCGTAACAGCCGGACCGGATCAGGGCGTTGGCCTGGGAGACGCGTTCGCCGAGCAGCGTGGTGAGGATGATGGACCGTGTTCCGGTGAAGGAGTTCTTGTGGTCGCGCAGGTACTTCATCAGCCGGATGACCTTGCGGAGGTTGCCGTTGGCGATGGCGTCCTTGTCCTGCATCCAGGTCGTGAAGCCGGCCGGATTGGTCACCTCCCACTCGTTCTTGTCACGGTTGACGATGACTTGGCGGCCGTCTGCCAGACGAAGGTAGGGGACGATGTCGACGTGCATGGAGTTGGCGTAGCTCAGCTGCACGCAGCGGCACTTGCGGGTGTGGGGCATGTCCTTGTAGACGCTGTGCCGATGAAGTACGGCGTAGATCTTGTCAATGTAGGTCTTCGGGTTCTCCGCCCACTCCAGCACCTCTTCCAGGTGGAGCATGAAGTCGGCATCGAACTCTTTGTCGCCAACCGGGTTGATGATGGTGCGCTGCGCCCACGACCCTTGGGGTTTCTTGCCAAGAATCAAAGGGCCGAGTTCAGGGTCACTTTTGAGGGCCTGGTAGATGGCCTCCACGCGGGCGTCGAGGAGGTCGAGTTTGGCCTGGCTGAGGTTCACGGTGTCCCGCAGAAACGTGGTGAAGCCATTGACGTGCTGCATGGAATCTCCTTTTGTGAGAGACGTGGCGCGAGTTCTGCTTTGCTCGGGCGACGCTGGGGCGACTGGGAATGAGGTTGAAGGCATCCGCGTTGGTCCGGGCTAGAGCAATGTCGGTTGAGGCGCATCGTGAAGTGGATGCCGGGTCTCACCCCATGGGTGCCTTGCCAACCAATGACCCAAGTGGCTGATCTATCTGTTTGGTTGGCCTCAGTACCGAGGAAGCGCCAGCAAGTTGTCCGTCCAGACACCGTCCGCGTAGGTCCGCAGGTACTTCTCGCCGTAGGCGGGAGTGACGACGAGTACGTACGCCCAGTGCCCTCTGTCGTCGTCGGTATAAGCCTTACCGTTCTCGATCCTCGATCCACCTAACGATCTCGGCACGGGCGTTGTCGCCCGTGCTGCCGGTAACGGGGTTCCTCCGCCGGACACGAACGATGTGCTGATGCGTGGTGCCGCCTGGAGAAAGCCGGACCGCCGTGATCTGGATCGCCATGATGCGCGCTCCTTCCTGACGCTGCGTTGGGACCGTCCCTGCAGGTGATGCCGGATGTAGGTCCGCGGGCACGGCAAACGACACCCCGCTTGTTGCAGCAGAGAGTCACTGGAACAAGGTTGAGCGCGAGAGGTTGTTGCAGTCAAGTGGCACTGGCGTTCGAGAGATATGCTCGGCTGGTATGAGGCAGGACGAGGGCCAGGAAGAGCTCCCGATCGACGAGGAGCCGGGCACGCCGACAGAGGTCGAGCGACTCGACATCAACGAACTCGGCCGCCTGCTGCGAGAACGCCGAGGCAGCTTGTCGCTTCGGCAGGCCGCTGAAAAGGCCGGCGTCAGCTTCAGCACGCTCTCTCGCGTCGAAGCTGGCGCACAGCCTGACCTCGCATCGTTCACCGCCCTGTGTGCATGGCTCAGGCTGCCGCCGAGCCGCTTCTTCACCCCCGTCGCGGCCCGCGAGGTCTCTCCCCTTGACCAGGCCATCACCCACCTGCGCGCCGACCCACGACTGTCCGACGAGGCTGCCGAAAGAATCAGCGCCGTCCTACGGGACCTCTACGCCGCCCTGGCAAAAGACAGCGGGCCGACAAAGCCTGCTGTGGCATGCCACCTGCGCGCGTCGCCCTTCCTGCGCCCCGGCGTTCCGGCAAGGCTCGCCTCACTGCTGAGCGACATGAACGACGAACTGCACCGCCTAGTGGAAGCCGGTGAGCTGTGACCCTGCCCCGCGGCTTCAAGGCCAACGCCGAGCGCCAAGCCCTCCACCTGCGCAGTCAGCTCGGCATCCCGCAGTACGGACGGCTTGACGTGTACGTACTCGCCAAGCACCTCGGAGTGAAGATTGTCAGCGCCGACCGCCTCGTTGAGCGTCAGCGCCTCGAGGAACTCGAGCGTATGCAAGCCTTCGCCTTCTCGGCCGCGACTTTCAACGTCAGCGGAGCGTCCTACATCGTCACCAACCCCCTGCGCGCCAAAGGCAGGGAAGCAAGCGACATCGCCCACGAGCTCTCTCACCTGATCCTTGAACATGACCTGGCCGAGGTGCACGAGATCAACGGCATCCCCTTCCGGACCTGCCGCCCGGAGGAAGAGGAACAGGCAACGGCTCTCGGCGCCACCCTCATGCTGCCACGGCCTCTTCTCCTCAACGCCGTACGGCAAGGTCACAGGCCAGAGGAAATCGCCGAAGCCTACGGCGTCACTGAAGAAATGGCGCGGTTCCGCGTCAACACCACAGGCGTAACCAAGCAAGTCCGCCGACGCACCGCCTGACCTCCGGCGAACGAGAACTACCTGACTCAGGTGCCCAATTCATCCGCACGGATCGGCCAGCGCCTCGTATCAGCCGAGGACGTGTGCTGCCTGGCCTTCGCGGACGCCAAGACTTTGTGCGAGTTCCTCGTCGACCTGCTGCGTTAGCCTCGCGCTTTCGCGAGGGCGATTTCCCAAGATTTGACCCAATAAGATAGGAGTGCCTCTAAACTGGACGATGCGAATTGTGTAGGTCTTGTTCGTCGCCAGGAAAGCTGCACTCCTCACAACGCCGCGAGGAACCGCATCAAAATCGCCACGCATTCGAACGGAACGCCACACTGCGACCTGAGACAGAATGCCATCCTGCACTGGCAGGCGAAAGCAGAAATATGGAGAGAACTGTCATGCCGCTAATCCAGACGAGTGAGTTTACCGGATTTCTAGAGCCCGCCGATAGGAACCGTAGTCTACTCGGTCGTACGTGACGATCGAGGGCTGAATGACCGGATCGCGAACTCGCCCCAATGCGATAGCTGCAGAAATCGGTAAGGCACCAAAGAGATGAAGGCGAACTATATTCTTGTGGCGCTTCTCAAGCTCGCCAAAAAACTTACGGAACGTTACTCGAAGATTTTCGAGTGTAGCCCTAGAGTCAATGATCCCCCCGGCAGGAGTTCGATCGATGGGTTGGATGCGGAATACCGGGTAGCGTTTCAGAGACTCAGGGATCTCGTTTTCATGGACTGTACCGGAAATACTTGCCAGTAGAACGGCTTCAGCACCGGCAGCAGCCTCCGGCATATCGACGGTGAAGTCCACCGGAGATTCCGCGTTGGGCCAGACCCACGAGTCGGTAGTTTGATGACGCTGATAGAAATCGACACCATACCCGTCCCCCAGTTTTCGACCCAAGTAGACAAGGAGCGGAAGCCGGGCGAACGCAAAGACACTGACGTGGTCTACGTGGCCTTTCTTTAGCCCATCATTAAGAGCATTATCGACGACTTGATCGATCATAGATTTGGCGGCTCTGTAGTACTCGACAGTCGGCGCCGACTGTCCGCCGAACTCGTCGTCAACAGTGGAGGATTCACCCGGTAGCTGCCTGAGGTCGATTTCAATCCCGTAGCGATCATAGGATAGCTTGAAGTACGGGAAGCGGTCGCCAGAGGCAAGGACGGCTTCGACTGCGGTTCTCTGTGCAAGTTCCAAGGGGCGCCCGCGGAGTTGTCCAATCATGCGCAGAACTACCGTTCGCCGATCACCCCCAAGACCCGTGACGTGCTTGATCCGCTCCTCGTGATTGCGCTTAGCTTCGCGGAGCTTTTGCACGGTGAACATGTCCAAAGTCGCCGGATCGTCAATCTCGGCGTGGCACTCGCCGCACGCGAGAACGATATTGTCGGCCAGATCTCGTTTTGACGTTGGATAGTTAATCAATCCGCGTGGAGAGGCCGCAGACTGCTGCTGTCCCACAATATGCGCCAATTCACCAAGTGACACCGCTTCGCAGGTCAAATTTCCATCGAGTAGATCTCTATTACAAATCGCGCATCGACCACCAGATCGAACCCATACACGTCTTTTCTCGATCTCCTTCAGGTTTGGGCGTGTTCCAACCTTGCGCTGTCGAGATGTCGGCTTCGAATTCAACGTCCAGACCTTTATTTACAATCCGGGAAAATGTGCAGTGTCGGAAATAGCTGATGAAGTGACGTACGAGTTTCGAGCAGGCTTCCAGATGCGGCATTTTCAATGACCCTATCGAAGGTGTCGCACGCGTTAGTCAAGTGCGCAAGGACCTTGCTTCGTCGCATCTCCAACCCGATAGGTGCCCCAATACCGGCAGGATCCGGAGTGAGACCCGAACTCAGAGCTTCATTCGCGTAGTGGAAAAAGGTGCACAGCCCCTCGGTTAGCGTCGTAGGGCGCGTTATGCACGACAGCGCCAATGCCTTGATATTCCAAGATGACAGCGGTTGGCCAGTCTCGCGATTCCATTGTTTCGCGATCCGCACTACGGCATTAAACGACAGGTCGGTTGACGAATTCGCAAGACGTATCATTTCGCTATGCTTGATAGGGTCTGACCTGTCCCACCCTTGACGTTGGAGGTTAGGAATTAGGACCCCTCGCCCTTCTTGATAGTCAAGGGCCACGATCACATCTGCCGTGAAGTCGCGATAGGGCTTCCTTGCATCATCTCCGAACTGAACTACAACTGCCCTCTTTTGTCCAGCGAACTCGGCTGATATTCCGGGATACCGCTTGCGCGCTAGGGTTTCGATGACTTCGCATGCGCATTTCATGATTGCCTCTGGACTACGCCATCGTTCACGAGCAGCCCAAGGCTCACCAAGAACAACACCCAGGTCTACGTCATTTAGCGGGCTTAAGGCGTCACCGTGCGCAATACTGCCATTGATATAAACCTCTTGGCTAAAACCTTCAGTCAGCGCCGAGCTGAGCACGTTCAGACGCTTTTTAGCCTCGGCGTACTCACTGTTGGTAATTGCTATCCGGCGATCGATCGCAAGCAGCAGAGGCTCCAGTTGTCGCTCGGCCGCGCCGGGCTGAAACCTAGTACTGCGACCATGAAGCACTTGAACCTCCTCCCGCGCCAATCTCCAATATTGAACCTCAGGTTACCCGAATATGCGAGGCCATCGATACATGCGCAAATAGAGACCAGCGGTTGCGCCCAAAGAAGTGGTGTACGGGTTCGACCTGGTCCGGGGGTTTGTCTCGGCGCCGAGTGAGGCCCGCATAGACGAACGGCCACAGGCTGATCTTCGAGATGTCGCAGCTCGCAGGAGATCAGCACGACGACCGCACCAAACACTGTGACCCTGCACGCCCTCGCGGAAGGCAACCTCGATGTGGCGTCCCGATCTGCTGTGTGCGATGGTCAAGACGTTCGCCGACCCGCTCATGTCCGCGACACCGACCTCCTCTGCGGCGCGCCGTCTCGGCGCCGAGCCTCTGGCCAGTCTCGTGCCAAGGTCACACCCAGGGCAGCCCTCGCTAGAACCAGCGCAGTCGCAGAAGGTTTTCTCTTCGAAGCTCGGTTGATCACCGGTGCTTTCCCAGATCAGGAAGCGGTACGGCAGCGCTACGCAGTCGTCGGACGTTTGTAAAAGACGCCGGTGACTGCAGGAACGCCCAGCCGCCCGAGGGGTGCCAAGTGCACGCCGGGTGTCAATGACTTCCATGCCACGCGCAACGTGGGTTCTTCTGCCAGGGCGATTGGGTCGCCAAGGAAGTCAACGACCACACCCGCTCCACGTGCTCCGACGCTCCAGCCCCAATGTGTATAGACCGGCACGAGGTCCCGTCGGTCAGCCGCCATCTTTCCCAGTACCAACCGGTGCCCGCTGTCACGCAGGCCGTTCAGCAAGGCATCGTGCAACCTGGCCCCAAGCCCCTGACGCCGATGTTCTACGTGCACCGTGAGGAAGTCGACGAGTCCGATCCTGTGTTGAACCTCCTCCTCGGAGATCGGCATGCCGGCCAGTCCAAGTGCGATGCCCGCACCACATGCCGCGCCAACGACCTCCCCATCTTCTTCCGCCGCCAGGCCGATTCCGTAACGGTTGGCTGGCGACGGCGCCTCCAAGTAGAGATCGAGGTGTCGAAGGTCGCGCACCTCAACGGTCCCGACCAACAGATCACGCACCGCCGACAGATCTGCCGGAGAGAGAGGACGAAGGGTTGCAGAGGACGTCGATCTGACCGGTCGGCGCCGCACTTCAGCGCGACGGCGCGATGCTCTTCCCATTCGCCTGATCATGGCACGTCGCGAACGACGCTGCCCGATGCTCACCAAATTCACCTGCACGGGCGACGGGTGATCGCCACCCACCAGCAGACCCTTAGTATCCAGTTGATTCCGGTGAGCGAGAATTACGTTGAGGTGGATCACCGATGCCAATCACGGTGGCAGCGACGATTGAGGACGACGGCCAGATCACTTTCACGGCGACGCCGCAAGCCTGGCGCGCGATCGCTAGCGGCAACGCATCACACTTCATCCGAGTACTCCTCGCCGATGTGGGCGAGGACAGGGCTGAGCCGTGGATGTGCGGTGTCAAGGGAGCCACCACGCATCGGGCATGTCGGGTCGACACTCGGCATGAACCTTGCCCACACCATGGCGAGGGCTCTGCCGACAACCGATGCGCCGCCCCCACCCGTAAGAACGCTCCCTGCCGGTGGAACCTCAAGGTTCATGGTCCCTGCGCCAGCCACCCCGAGACATATTCGATTTATGCGAGCAAGGTCCGAGCTGCGAAGGCGGCAAAGGAGGTCGAAGAAGGCCGCCGCGAGAACGAACGACGTCGGCTTGCCGAGGAAGCCGCACAACGTGCCTGGCAAGACGGCCTGCTGATGCCCTGCACGTATTGCATGGCAGACCCCGGAGAGCCCTGTCAGCGGCCTGACGGCACCGACTCGGAGCGGTTGCACAGCCTCCGCCAGAAGCTGGCCGGACACACCAAGACCGCCAAAGCCGCGACAGCACCGTGCCCGCGGTGCACAGTCGAACCCGGCCACCTGTGCCTGACATCGTCAGGAGCCGTCTCCCCTGACGCGCATGCCCACCGACTGTGACCCCGAAATGCTGCCCACCCAGTCTCAGCAACGCCCGTGATCAATACACCTCGGCGCCCGGGAGGGCACATCCAGGGCACATGAGCCTGGGAAACGGCGTCGACCAGTGAGAACTACCGAGAGCCGTTTCCGCAGGTCAACGCACATCCCACCGAGAAACCCCAGGTCAGGTCCTCACCGCTTCCAATCGCTGCACGAGTGGCAGGACTTCAGCCATCGGTTGCATGAGGCGGGGCATCAGCCGTACTGCCTTGTGTGGCCCTGAGTTGGGGTTTCTTGCGGATCGGGCGGGGTTTTCGGGTCCCGCCTTCTTCATGTACGGGGTCAGAAGGCCGGAGTCCGCGCAAGGCGCGCGGACAGTGTGGCTGCGAACTCCTCCGCCCGGGCCAGCTGGGTGCGTAGGTCCTCGACCCGCTGTTGTGCGGCCTGTTCGAAGCTGCGGATTCGCTCCAGCAGTTCCGTACGTTCCTCGGGTGGCAGTTCCTCGCCGGAGTCCAGGCGGTCCGTGGCGTCGAGGAGGGCGCGCATTTCGTCGAGGGTGAAGCCGAGTGGCTTCATGCGGCGGATGACCATCAGGCGGGCTACGTCGGACTCGGTGTAGAGGCGGAAGCCGCCCTGTGAGCGGGCGGAGGGGATGACGAGGCCGGTGTCCTCGTAGTGCCGGATGGTGCGCAGCGACAGTTCGGTCCGTGCGGCGACCTCGCCGATCTGCATGTGCTCGCTGCTCACGCCGCGCGCCCTTCTCGTCATTCGCTGCTGCCGCGGGGGCCCGCGCCAATCTCTACTCTAACGTTAGGGTAGAGTTGCCCGGGTGTTGGGTCGGCCGTCTGCCGTGTCCGTTCCCATCGTGCGGGATGTCGTCCCGTGACCGCAGCCGCGTCGGGGCCGACGAAGCCCCCGGCGAAGAGCGATGTCCGTCGTTCGCAGTTCGCAGTTCGCAGGAGAGAGCGTGCGCATGTCCGTGATGCCCGGCGTCGCCGCTGCTTGCCCGCCATGACCCTTCGCCCCCGAGCAGCGTCCGCAACGTCCGACTCCCTCGTGGAGCGCTTCGCTGCCGCCCACTGACTTCGCCTCGCGGAGCGCAGTCCCCCACCCTCCGCACCTCCTTGCGCGCACGCTGTGATGCCGGGCGCGCCCGAGCACGACAGGTTCCCCTCGTCTTGTCTTCCTCCGCACTGCCCCCGGCCACCTGGATGCGTGGCCCTCGACGTCCGTCCTGGCTGTCCGACCCGAAGGTCTGGCGTACCGAGGTGCTGGCCGGTCTTGTGGTCGCCCTGGCGCTGATCCCGGAGGCGATCTCTTTCTCGATCATCGCCGGGGTCGATCCGGCAGTCGGGCTGTTCGCCTCGTTCACGATGGCCGTGACCATCGCGATCGTCGGCGGGCGCCCCGCCATGATCTCCGCCGCCACCGGGGCCGTCGCCCTGGTCATCGCCCCGCTCAACCGCGAGCACGGCTTCGGCTACCTCGTCGCCGCCGTGATCCTCGCCGGCGTCTTCCAGATCGTCCTCGGCGCGCTCGGGGTGGCGAAGCTGATGCGGTTCGTGCCGCGCAGCGTGATGGTCGGCTTCGTCAACTCCCTCGCCATCCTCATCTTCATGGCGCAGGTGCCGGAGATGACGGACGTGCCGTGGCCGGTCTATCCGCTGATCGCCGCCGGTCTGGCGCTGATGGTGTTCTTCCCGAAGGTCACCACGGTGATCCCGGCTCCGCTGGTGTCCATCGCCATCCTCACCGTCATCACGCTCGCGGCCGGCATCGCGGTACCGACCGTCGGCGACAAGGGCGACCTGCCCTCCTCCCTCCCCGTGCCCGGCCTGCCGGACGTGCCGTTCACCCTCGACACGCTCACCACCATCGCCCCGTACGCACTCGCCATGGCCCTGGTCGGCCTGATGGAGTCGCTGATGACGGCCAAGCTGGTCGACGACATCACCGACACCCACTCCTCCAAGACCCGCGAGTCCCTCGGACAGGGCGTCGCCAACATCGTCACCGGTTTCTTCGGCGGCATGGGCGGCTGCGCGATGATCGGCCAGACGATGATCAACGTACGGGTCTCCGGCGCCCGGACCCGCCTGTCCACCTTCCTCGCCGGGGCCTTCCTGATGGTGCTGTGCATCGTCTTCGGGCCGGTCGTCTCCGACATCCCCATGGCCGCGCTGGTCGCCGTCATGGTCATGGTGTCGGCGGCCACCTTCGACTGGCACTCCATCGCCCCGAAGACGCTCAAGCGGATGCCGGCCGGCGAGATCACCGTCATGGCGATCACCGTCGCGTGCGTGGTCGTCACCCACAACCTCGCCATCGGCGTCGTCGTCGGCTCGATCACCGCAATGGTCATCTTCGCCAAGCGTGTCGCCCACCTCGCCGAGGTCACCGCCGTCACCGACCCCGACAACAGCACGGTGGTCTACCGGGTGACCGGCGAGCTGTTCTTCGCCTCCTCCAACGACCTCGTCGGCCAGTTCGACTACGCCACCGACCCCGACAGGGTCGTCATCGACCTGTCCGCCGCCCACATCTGGGACGCCTCGTCGGTCGCCGCCCTGGACGCCATCGAGACCAAGTACGCCCAGCGCGGCAAGACCGTCGAGATCATCGGCCTGAACGAGCCCAGCGCCCGGATCCACGGCACGCTCAGCGGGGAGCTCGCCGGCAGCAACTGACCGGCGTGCGCGCAACACGGAAGCGGCCCAGGTTCCTCATCGGACCGCGCGAGGCGGAACCGGCCACTTGGCCAGGTCCGCGACGAACTCGCTGTACGAACGGTTCGATCCTGTGGGCTCGTTGATCAGTCCGTGGGCCAGAGCCTTGGAGGCGATCTCCGGCCCATCAGTCTCGCGGTAGCGCGGGCACTGGAGCTCGGTTGCGAGGTCTTCCTTGGGTGTCTGGCGTCGGCCTGTGTCTTTGCCCCGCCACGAGGCGGGGATCTTCCAGGGCGGCCTGTGCAGAGGAAACGCATCGGGAAACAGCAAGAGCCACGCTTCGGACTCGGCAGCGGCGAGAGCGTACACGGACGAACATGCACCGGATGCTTTGGCCAGTGCCACGGAGACGGTTCGACGAGCACTGTCGTAGGCCGGACCAGGGCAGGCATCCATGTCTTCGTGGACAGCGATGCCCACGAATTCCGCCTCCTTCAACTTGGCTTTGCATGCGCGTTGGTGGCTCCAAGACGGCCCGCGCGCAGTTGGAGCGCATCCTGCAAGAGTCCGAGCGGAAGTGGGTCACGATCAGAGTCATCCCGTTCACGGCTGACGACTTTGCGGGGATGGGACTGTCGTTGTTCTACGTCGGTGGCCAAGGTGCCCCAGCTCGACACCGTGCAGGAAGATACTGGTCATGGGAGCCTTTTCATTTACGCAAACGCCAAACTGCACCGCTACAGAGGCCGCTTGGACCGCATCAGCAGCATCGCCCTCGACCCAGCACCCTCGCTGGACCTCATCCGCTGCATCGCCAAGGAACTCTGAAAGGCAGCCCGTGCCCCCGAACCTTCAGTGGCAGAAGTCGTCGTTCTCCGCAGGGGACGCCGACAACGAATGCCTGGAAATAGCCGCCTCCCCCGCCACCCTCCACCTCCGAGAAAGCGACTACCCCACCACCATCCTCACCCCGCCCCGCGCCGCTCTCCAGGCGCTCTTCGCCGAGGTGAAGGGGAAACGGTGACCAGCCGGTTGTTGATGCCGTGGCGGGGTGCCGAGGTTCGGCCGGGACCGGCGGCGGGCGGGGGCGGTTCGACGCGGGCCACCGCCATGCTGGACTGGGAGCAGCCCCTCGTGGCGGCTCTCGTGGAGCGCGTACGGCGCGAGGTGGGGCCGCGGGCCGCGGCTCGTGCGGTGCTGCAGGTGGCGCACGGAATCATCGCGCGTGAGGTGCAGCCGGTGTACTCCGTGGAGGACCGGCATCAGCTCTGCTCGGGCAGGGACACGGCGAAACCGGGCCCCTGATGCCGTTGCTGCGGCGGGCCGGGCACTGGCCGCTGGCGCTCGTGATGCTGTCGGGGATCCTGCGCAGCCTCGTCAGCCGCCACTCGATGACCACAGCCGACGCGGTGACCGCCCTGGTCGGTGAACTGGACGGGCACGGCATCGCGACGCTCGACGAACTCTCCGACGCGGATGTGGTGCGCGGCATCTCCCGCACGTTGGAGCTGAGCCTCACCGACCTCGGGGCTGCCGGCAGGGACCGACTCGTCTCGCTGGCCGCGTTTCCCGAGGGGGAGGTCGTACCGTACTGGCTCCTTGAGCGTCTCTGGGGCCTGAGCGGGGTACGAGTCCGCACCGAGAGCGACCGGTTCTCCGACCGCTCGCTCGTATCGCCTCAACTCGCCTCCGGGCTCCGCCTGCACGACGTCACGCGTGAAGCGCTGCGGCACATGGAGCCGGAGGAGATGACTGCGGTCAGCGCCAGGGTCCTGGACCGGATGCGCCCCGCGGGGGGATGGCATTGTCTGGAGGAAGGAGAGCACTCGTTCGTCGCCGGCCTCGCCTTCCATCTGCGGCAGGCCGGACGAGTGGAGGAACTCGGCGCGCTCCTGCGGGACATGCGTTTTCTCGCCGTACGCCTCACGGAGTTCGGACCGCCGTCCCTGGAGGCCGACTTGGAGCTGTACGCCGCGGCCGAGCCCGGCGACGGCTATGCGCGGGCCCTGCTGGAGTTGGTCAGACGCGAGGGCCATCTGTTCGCAGGGGGCGGCGAACGCGTGCCGGATGTCGTGCTGACTCTGGAAAGTCGGTTGGCCGGGCGGGCGACGCTGCTGGAGGAGATCCGCAATGTCGAGGAGGCTCGACCGGCGCGGGGGCTGTGCCCCTGCACCCGATGCCTGATCACGACCATGACTCGCTGCTGCGGTCGGTGACCGTCCACGGCCGCGGCGGTTGCCACGCCATCGACTGGCACCCAGGCGGGCATCTGGTGGCCACGGTGGGATACCGGCCACAACTCCAGATCGTGGACACGGGCAGCTGGGAGCAGGTACGTACCGTCGAGTTGGACGGTGCGGTCGTCGAGCGGGTCCGCTGGAGTCCGGACGGAACGCGGCTGGCAGTTGTCATCAGTGACCCTGTCCGTTTCCCTCCCCCACCCGCGGCGACGGCGTCCGGAGGGGAGGATTGCTCGCCTCGCGTATACGGCCTGGCTGTCTACGACCCGCTGACGGGGACGGAGATCGACGCGACGGCAGTGACCGGCAGGAGCCGCTACTCAGGGGCCCCGGGCTTCTGCTGGGCACCCGACTCCGACTGCCTGGCTGTGATCACGGACGGAAGGGTGAGCCTCTGGAGACCGGGCTCGGGTGCTGCGCCCACACTCCTCCCGATGGCAGAGGACGAGGAGTTCCGCAGCTGCGACGCCCTCGACTGGCATCCCGAGCACGGTCTTCTCGCGCACACCGCCGGAACCGGATCCCGTCTCACCGGTGACGGAGAAGGGATGCTGCTGCGCTGGGCCGATCCTCTCGGCGCGGGGCTTCCCGAGGTCTGGCGCCATCCCGCGCTCTGGGGAAGCGGACACGGTGTGGCGTGGCGGCCTGGTGGGAGAACCGCCGCGCTGCACGTGCCCGGTGCGGCTGTCGTGGTGGATCCACTGGCGCGGGAGGTCCTGTGGCAGGAGGACCACGTCAGCGTCCACTGGTCCCCGGACGGCGGTCGTCTGGCGGTGCGTCATGCCCTGCGGGACCCGGAGGGGGTGCTCAATCTCTTGCGGATGCCTGCCGATGCCGAACTCTCACAAGGAGTCCTTCCGGAACCGGCGCCGGAGATCACGCTCGGAGTGGATCACAGCGTCAGTGATTCCCTGGCATGGCGCCCGGACGGTTCCGCCATCGCCACCACCAGCGACAAACGCAGTCTCAAACTGTGGCGACCCGACGCTTCGAGCGGCACCGTGGCCAACCGGTGGGCGGAAGGGCTCTCTCATGTCACGTGGAGCACCGACGGCCGCACACTGGCCGTGCGCACCACGGTAACTGGTTCTCGCTTGACCCTCGGAGGAGTCTGGGACCGTGCGCCGCTCATCCCTTCAGCGAGCGAGATCCCTCGGAGCGGCATCGGTGGCCCGAGGAGGTGGGCGCCCTCAGGGAATGGGAGTCGCCGGGCTTGTTCAGGCTGCTGGTGGAGTTCGCGCCCGATGAGCGGACCTACGCCGTGGGACGCTGGTTCGAGCCGCTGCGGGTGGTTGCCCCGGACTCCGGCCATACGACCGAGCTGAGGACGCCCGAGGAACTACGGCGGTGTTCCAGCGCGTGCTTCACGCCCGGCGGCGACAGAGTGGTCGCCGCCGGCCACAGCAACGACTGGAAACGTACAGCCCTCACGGCCTGGTCGCTGACCGGGGCGGCGCTGGAGCTCCCCACCGCGCAATGGGTGACGGACCGCGACGCGCCCCCGGGCATCGCCCACATCTGGCGGATCACCGCCGACGACACCCACGCCGCGCTGGTGGCCAATCCCGGCCTTGTCGGGCTCTTCGCGCTCTCCGACATGCGCCCCATCTGCTGGATCAGAACCAACGGCGCGGTGACAGACGCAGCGTTCGACTCCTCCGGCCGGCTGCTCGCCGTGGCCGGGGACGCGGGACTGTACCTCTTCACCGTGCACGAACCCGGATGAGCGACGGCCGGAAGGCGGTGCCCCCGCCATCCGTCACACCGCCACCGTCACGGCCTCCGCCATCCGTCGCACCGCCTCAGTGATCAGTTCCGGAGACGTCGCCAGGTTCAGGCGTACGTGTCCTGCGCCGCCGGTGCCGAAGGGGATGCCGGAGTTCAGGGCGACTCGGCCGCGTTCCAGGAAGGCGGAGGCCGGGTCGTCGCCGAGGGGCAGGGCTCGGCAGTCGAGCCAGGCGAGGTAGGTGGACTCGGAGGGCTCGTAGCGCACGGAAGGGAGATGTTCGGCCAGAAGGGCGGACAGGAGCCGGCGGTTTTCGTCGAGGCCCCGCAGCAGTGCGTCCAGCCAGGGGCCCGCGTCCCGGAGGGCTGCCGTGTGGGCCAGGATGCCCACGTGGCTGGGACCGTGGCTCACCTCCTCGGGGAGCTCGGCCAACTCCCTTGCCGCGTCGGGGCCCGCGATGGCCAGGGCCGCCTTCAGGCCCGCCAGGTTCCAGGCCTTGGAGGCGGACATCAGGGAGAAGGCGTTCTCGCCGCCGGGGACCGTCAGATATGGGATGAAGCGGGCGCCCGGGGAGACGAGGGGGGCGTGGATCTCGTCGGCCACCACGCGTATGCCGTACGTGTGGGAGAGCCTTGCCACGGTGGTCAGTTCGGCGGTGGTGTGGAGCGTGCCGGTGGGATTGTGCGGGTTGCAGAGCAGGTACGCGGCTCGGCGGCGCCCGCCCTCGGTGACCCGGTCGAACGCAGATTCCAGCTCCGCGAAGTCCAGGCGGCCGTCCTCGCCCAGCGGGGCCTCGACGACGGTGCGGTCCATGTTCCGTACGAACAGGTAAAAGGGCGGGTAGACAGGGCAGTTGACGACCACGGGGTCGCCGGGACCCGTCACCAGTTTCAGCATCTCGACGATGCCCAGCATCACATCCGGCACGATCGCCGTGCGCTCCACGGCGAAGTCGTCCCAGCCCCACCGCTTCCCGGCGAACTCCGCCAGCGCCTCGGCGTACGCCGTCCCGGCCGGGTAGCCCGTGTCGCCGAGCGCGATCGCGTCCGTGACGGCCCGCGCGACCGGTTCCGCAAGCGGGACGTCCATCTCGGCCACCCACAGGGGTAGTACGTCCTCCGGGTAGGTGCGCCATTTCATGCTTGTACGGCTGCGGAGTGCGTCGAGCGAGAGTTGACCAAGAGGGTTGGGGTGGGCGTGAGCGGCGTCAGGGGTGGCTTCAGGCAGCATGCGGAAGATTCTTCCCCTCCGGGGCGACTACTAGCTCGGCGGGTACCTGCGGAATGGCGACTGCGGGTCTTCTGCAGCTTGTCTCGCCCAAGCGGCGGAGCCGCACATTGACACAGCCCCGCGCCCCTACAGGGCGCCCACCGTGAAGCCGATCACCGAGCCGCCCCCCTCCCGCCGCCGGGCGAACGGCTCACCCCCGTGCGACGTCGCCACCTCCCGCACGATCGACAGGCCGAGCCCCGAGCCAGGCAGGCTTCGCGCGTCCGGCGCCCGGTAGAAGCGGTCGAAGACGCGCTCGAGGTCCTCCTCCGCGATGCCGGGACCCCGGTCCAGGACCTCGATACGGACCAAGCCGCCACCGTCGTCGCCCATCACCGCGATCTCGATCGGGGCCGTCCCTCCCCGGTCGAACTTCGCCGCGTTCTCCACCAGGTTGGACAGTGCGCGTTGCAGCGCCGCCGGGCGGCCGTTCACCGTCGTCTCGCCGGCGGCCCGTACGACGGTCTCGCGCCCTGTCCTCCGGCGGGCCGCCACCGCCACGTCCTCCGCGATGTCGGCCACGGCGACCCGCTGGGGCGGCCCGGTGGCGGACTGGCCCGCCGCCAGATCGACCAACTCGTTTACCAGGTCGGTCAGTTCGCGGGACTCATGGGTCAGGTCCGCCACCAGTTCCTCTTGGGCCGCGGGCGGGAGTTCGTTGATGCGGCGGAGCATCGAGATGTTGGTGCGGAGGGACGTCAGCGGCGTGCGGAGTTCGTGGCCCGCGTCCTGGACGAGGCGGCGTTGGTCTTCCTCGGACTGGGCGAGGCGGCCGAGCATGCGGTCGAAGGAGCGGCCCAGGCGGGCCACCTCGTCGCGGCCGGTGACCGGAACCTGGGTGGCGAGTTGGCCCGTGCGGGCCACGTCCTCGGCGGCGCCCGCGAGCCGGACCAGGCGGGAGGTGATCCGGCGGGCCAGCCACCAGCCGAAGAGGCCCGCGGCGACCACGACCGCGGCCACCAACAGCACGGTCCGCTGCTGGAGTTCGCGCAGCAGGTCCTCCGTGCCGGAGAACTCCTGCGCGACCTGCACCGCACCCCGGCCCCCGCCGAGCGCGACAGTCGCGATCCGGTACACCTCGCCGCCGACCTCGACGTCGCGGTGTTCCGCCAGCCGGCCGGCGGTCGATGCCGACGCGGCCCGCCGGTCGTCTGCGTCGGCCGGCAGCGGAGCGCTGCCGGCGTCCACGACGGTGCCGTCGGGGACGAGGACCTGAACGACCGTGCCGCTAGGCCGGATCAGGTTCTCGCGCGGGCCGCCGTCCGTCGTGTCGGATGCGGCGAAGTCCTCGGGCGTCAGGGCGTCTTGGCGTACCTGGGCGCGCAGGTCACGCACCACGTCCTCGAACACGGTCTGCTGGTCCACCCGGACGAGACGGGCGGCAGCGTCGTACGAGAGAAATCCCACGAGTACGGTCACGACCGCGGCGACGAGCGCGAACGAGACCGCGAACCTGGCCCGCAACGAGGACAGCCCCCGCGGCCTCGCGAACCGCCGCGCCGCGGAAGGCACTCAGTCCTCCCTCAGTACGTACCCCACGCCCCGCACCGTGTGGATCAGGGCGGGCGCGCCCGGCTCGTCGAGCTTGCGCCGCAGGTAACCGACGTACACCGCGAGGTTCTTGGAGCCGGGACCGAAGTCGTAGCCCCAGATGCGGTCGTAGATCGTGGAGTGGTCGAGGACGATTCCCGCGTTGCGGGCGAGGAGTTCCAGGAGGTCGAACTCCGTACGGGTGAGCTCGATCTCACGCTCCCCGCGCCAGACGCGCCGGGCCGGCGCGTCGATGCGCAGCCCTGCCACGGCAAGTTGGGCGCCGGGCATGGGCTGTTGTTCCTCGGGTACGCCGACGGGAAGGTCCGTGCGTCGCAGCAGTGCCCGGAGTCTGGCGAACACCTCGTCGACGTCGAAGGGTTTGACGACGTAGTCGTCGGCTCCGGCGTCCAGGCCGGCGATGCGGTCGGCGGTCTCCACGCGCGCGGTGAGCATCAGGATCGGCGTACGGTCGCCCTCGGCACGCAGGACGCGACAGACTTGGAGGCCGTCGATGCCCGGCATCATCACGTCGAGCACGAGTACGTCCGGCGGCCTGCGATGGGCCTGCGCGAGTGCCTCCACGCCATCGGCGACGGCCGTCACCTCGTACCCTTCAAGGGTCAGGGCGCGTTCCAGGGCGTGGCGGATGGCGCGGTCGTCCTCGGCGAGCAGCACGGTGTGGGGCACGCGACCAGTCTGCCAAGGCCTGGGATACGTAGTACCTGATGAGCAGGGGTACGCCGGGTCTCTTACCCGGTTCTCACCCCGCTGGGACCGGTGGCTTACCTCGCCCGGCCACTGTCTCCCGTGGACCAAGGGCGGTGAGCCGCGACGGGGAAGGCACGCACCTTATGAAGCGTAGGAAGGCCGCGAAACGCATGAGGATCGTGTTCTTGCTGCACAACGCTTACGCCATCGGGGGCACCGTCCGCACCACACTCAACCTCGCTTCGACGCTCGCCGACCGGCACAAGGTCACGATCGTGTCGATGTCACGCCACCGGGACGTGCCGCGTTTCGACGTCGACCCCCGCATCACGCTCGTACCGCTCGTGGACACCCGGGAGGGCAGCGCGGACCTCGCGGACCCCCTGCACGCGGAGCCGGCGACCGACTTCCCTTCCTCCGACAAGCGGTACAAGAAGTACAACCGCCTGACGGACCTTCGCGTACGCGACTATCTGGCGAACAGCGACGCGGACGTCGTCATCGGCACCCGCCCCGGAGTCAACGTCTACGTCTCCCGCTTCGCCCCTCCCCGCGCCCTGCGCATCGGCCAGGAACACCTGAGTCACGATGCGCACAGCAAGCGGCTGCGGGCCGTACTGGCCGAGGAATACGGCCGGTTGGACGCTGTCGTGACGACGACGAAGGCGGACGCGAAGGTGTACCGGAAGAGGATGCCACTGCCGGGCGTACGGGTCACGTCCGTGCCGAACATCGTGCCGGCGCCGAAGGGCGTGGCCCCCTCCACCGGGGACGCGAAGGTGATCGCGGCGGCGGGCCGGCTCGTGCCCGGCAAGCGGTTCGACCTGCTGATCGAGGCGTTCTCGGCGGTCGCCGCGAAGGAGCCGGAGTGGCGGCTGCGGATCTATGGCGGCGGGGCCCAGAAGGAAAAGCTCCAGTCGCTGATCGACGGCCTCGGCCTGACCGGCCGCGCCCAGCTCATGGGCCCGCGCACCCCCATCGAGGCGGAGTTCGCCCAGTCCTCGCTCGTGGTCAGCGCCTCGGACGCTGAGTCGTTCGGGATGACGCTCGTCGAGGCGATGCGCTGCGGCGTGCCCGTCATCAGCACGGACTGCCCCCTCGGCCCCGCCGAGATCATCACCCAGGGCGTCAACGGCCGCCTCGTCCCCGTGGGCGACGCCCGCGCCCTGTCGGAGGCGATGCTCGACCTGATCGCGGACGAGTCCGCCCGACGGGAGATGGGACGGGCGGCGCTGGAGAGCGCGCATCGATACGACGCCGAGCCGATCGTGGCGCGCTATGAGGGGCTGTTCAGGGAACTGAGGGCTGTGCGGCGCAGGGCGCGGATCGAGGAGTGGAAGCGGAGGGTGCGGCGGGTGCTTCTTCCCCAAGCTCACCCCGTCGCGAAGCCGGAGGACTCCGCCCCCTGAACCCGGCTGAGGGCTCAAGCAGCCGGCCGGCTCCAGTGTGGATCACGTCCCGTCTCCCCGAGCAAGCGGTCGAGCGGTGACGCGGAGTCCGGTACCCGTACCGGAGTCGCGAACATCCCCATCGCGCGGGCGGTTGGTGCCATCTCCCCAACCGTTGCGGTGACTTGGTCCAGTACTGGGTCTGCGGCGTCGTTCAGCCGGTACTCCTGGTCCGTGGCGCGGGCCAGGTCCCAGGCGTGGACGGTGAGGTCGAGCAGGGCCAGCGAGCCGACGATCCGGGCGGGCATGTTCATGGCGCCGGTCGTGCCCTCCTCGGCGCCCGGTGCGGACCAGGCTGCCGCGAGGCGGTGCGCCTCGGTTGCGAAGCGGTCCCTCCAGGCGGGATCCGCGGCGATGTAGTCAGGGGTCGCGGTGAAGTCCGAGTCCTTCTTGACGGCCAGGTTCTGGAATTGCACGGCCACGTGGAGAAGGTGGTTGACCAGGGACTTCACGTCGTAGTCGGCGCATGGCGTGGGGTCGGCCAGCCGTTCGTCGGGCAGTGCCCGGATCACCGGCACGGCCCGTTCGGCCGCCGTCGCCAGCAGATCTCCGAGGGCGTACGTCCGCGGGTTCACAGCCTGGTTCGTGTCCATGCGACGACCGTACGAACGTCCCGCAGCCTCCTCTTGAAGAAACGCGACGGCATACGATCCGGACATGGCCGTACCCCGCCCCGACAACCGCGGGACCCGCCACGTCGGGGGCATCCGCGACACCCGGGGCATCGTCGACCCCTCCGGGCTCCTGACCCGCGTACGGTTCCGTCGTCACGAGCCCGCCGAGCCGCTGCGGCGCCACGTCGAGACGTACTGGTTCATCGACTGGGACCTGCCCGAGCCGTACGTCTCCCAGGTCGTCCCGCACCCGTCCGTCAACGTCTCCTTCCAGTGGGACGGGGACGAGAACGAGGGTGCCCCGCCCTACGGCGAGGTGCACGGTGTCGCGCTCGGGCTGTTCACCAGGAAGCTGGCGGGGCGGGGGCGGGTGTGCGGGGCGAAGTTCTGGCCCGGTGGCTTCCGGCCGTTCGTACCGGACGTGCCCGTGTCGCGGTGGACGGGCCGCGTACTGCCCGTCCAGGACGTGTTCGTGCAGGCCGGACGCGACACCGCCCGCCAGGTCGTGAGCCCCGCCGACGACGCCGCCCGGATCGCCGCGCTCGACGCCTTCCTGATCTCCCTCGCCCCGGCCCCCGACCCGCAGGCCGACCTCGCCATCGACCTCGTCACCCGCATCCGCGCGAACCGCACTGTACGCCGCGTCGACGACTTCGCCCGCGCGGAGGGCATGTCCGTACGGGCGCTGCAACGCCTCTTCGCGGCATATGTCGGCGTCAGCCCGAAGTGGATCATCCTCCGCTACCGGTTCCATGAGGCCCTGGAACTGGCCGGCACCCGGTCGGACATCGACTGGGCCGCCCTCGCCGCCGACCTCGGCTATGCCGACCAGGCCCACCTCGTACGCGACTTCACGGCGACGGTGGGTGTGCCCCCGGCGGCGTACGCGCAGGCGCACAGACCTTAAGGCGGCGTAAGGGGGACAGGGGGCTTAAGGAACGAGCACGATACGTCCCCGCAGGCCGCCCTCCGCCAGCCGGGCGTGCGCCTTGACCACGTCACCCAAGGCGTACGTCTCGGCCACCCGCGCCGTCAGCACCCCCTCGTCCAGGAGCGCCACCAGCTCCGCGAGGCGCGCCCCGTCGGGGGTCACCGACACCGCGCCGGTCCGCACACCGCGTACGGGGGCGGGGGCGGCCTGCGGAATGACACCGACGTACGCGCCGCCGTCGCGCACCCACTCCAGTGCGGCCTCGCCGAGGATCGCGGCGTCGAGCACCGCGTCCACGCTGCCCGCCTCGACGCCGCCCGACGACGCGAAGTGGGCCGCCCCCAGGGAACGTACGAGCTCCTCGTCGCTCTCGCGGGCCAGGGCGGTCACGGAGATACCGCGGTGGGCGGCGAGCTGGACGGCGTAACCGCCGACGGCGCCCGCCGCGCCCGTCACCAGGAGTTCCTGGCCCTTCTGGATGTCCAGTTGATCCAGGGCCTGTGCGGCGGTGAGGGCGTTCAGCGGGAGCGTGGCGGCGTGCACCGCGTCGACCTTGGTGGGCGCCTTTGCCACCGCGTCGGCGTCCACGATCACGTAGTCGGCGTGCGTACCGAGGGACGCGCCCATGGCGAACAGGAGCGCGATCACCTCGTCGCCGACGCTCCAGCCCGTCGCCGCCCCGTCCGCTGCGTCCGTCCCGACCGCGTCGATCGTCCCGGCCACGTCCCAGCCCAGACCGAGCCGCCGGCCCTCGCCGCCGAAGGCGCCCGCGCGCACCTCCGCGTCGACGGGGTTGAGCGCGGCGGCCGCGACCTTGATCCGCACCTGCCTTGCGGCCGGCTTCGGCAGGTCCATGTCGATGATCTCCACGGCTTCCGGACCGCCGAAGGCCGTAACCACTGCTGCACGTGCTGCACGCATGTGAACTCTCCCCATTTACAGGTGATTTGGTCGGTTATCCATCCCGTTGCCACAACCCTAGGAAGAGCTACTATCCTTTCGTAAGTAGGCACCTGGAAGTGCGTACGTCACCCAGAGGTATCCGGAGGCGACGAGCCATGGCCACCAAGACGGCAGCCCAGCGGCGTGAGCAGGCACGGATCGAGTACGACGCCTTCCTCCGGTCCTGCCCGACCAACCAACTCCTCGCCCGCCTCAGCGACAAGTGGGTCAGCCTCGTCGTCGCCGCGCTCGCCTCCGGGCCCATGCGTTACAGCGACCTCGGCCGCAGGATCGGGGGGGTCAGCCCCAAGATGCTGACGCAGACGCTGCGCGCACTGGAACGGGACGGGATCGTGGCGCGGACCGTCACGCCGTCCGTGCCGGTGCGCGTCGACTACGAACTCACTCCGCTCGGCATGAACCTCTGCAGCCTCCTCGTGGCGGTGAAGGACTGGGCGGAGCTGCACATCGAGGAGGTCATCGAGGCACGGGAGCGGTACGACGCGGAGGCTTCCCAGGCCGAGGCCCAGGCCTAGGTTTCAGCTTCGGCTTCGGCTTCGGCTTCGGCTTCGGCTTCGGCTTCGGCTTCGGCTTCGGCTTCGGCTTCGGCTTCGAGGGAGTCGGGCGCACCGCTCCG
Source organism: Streptomyces vastus (assembly GCF_039532825.1). Lineage (NCBI taxonomy): Bacteria > Bacillati > Actinomycetota > Actinomycetes > Kitasatosporales > Streptomycetaceae > Streptomyces > Streptomyces vastus. The sequence continues at coordinate 35,621 of NZ_BAAASJ010000041.1, read as the reverse complement.
CAACCTGGCGGTCTGTGTCGCCGTGAACTCCGCCGTCCGTCTCATGTGACCGATGAGCAGGGCGAGTTCGTCGTCCCCGAGTTCCTCGAAGAGGCCGTACCAGTCGCCGCTCAGCCGCCGCCACGTCCGGCCGAACTCCTCGGCCTTCTCGGGCACGGTCGCCACGAGTACGCGTCGTCGGTCGCCGGCATCCCGCTGCCGTACGACGTACCCGGCCCGCTCCAGCCGGTCCACGAGCCGCGTCGCCGATCCGGTCGTCAGCCCCGTCAGCTCGGCGACGCGTCCGGTCGTGACCGGCCCCCTCTCCAGGCTGAGCAGGTTGAGGCACTGGAGGTCCGTGGGGTGCAGGTTCAGCTGGTCGGCGACGGCCTGGTTGAGGAGGGCGTACAGGGCCATGCAGCGGCGCGACTCGGTGGCCAGCTCGGAGAGCAGACCGCTGCGCCGCGCACCGGTGGTGGTGCCGGAGCTGGACATGAACATGGACCTGGGCAGGGTCATACGGGCATGTATCCCACCCGGCACCCCCGCCAAGCCCCGCGAACAGGTGACGGAACCGGCCCGTCGGCATACGCCCCGCCCGTGCGAAGCTGCACCCATGCTCGTCGCCCGCTCCGCCGCCCTGTTCGCCCTCGCCGCGTTCTTCGAGATCGGCGGCGCATGGCTGGTCTGGCAGGGCGTACGAGAGGACCGCGGCCGGCTGTGGATCGGCGCCGGGGTCATGGCCCTCGGCGCGTACGGCTTCGTCGCCACCCTCCAGCCCGATGCGAACTTCGGCCGCATTCTCGCCGCGTACGGCGGAGTCTTCGTCGCAGGGTCGCTCGCCTGGGGCATGGTCGCGGACGGCTTCCGGCCCGACCGCTGGGACGTGACGGGCGCGCTGATCTGCCTCGCGGGCATGGCGGTGATCATGTACGCGCCGCGAGGCTGACCCACTGAAGCAACAAGGACCTCAGGCCGGCAGGTCCTCAGTCAGCAGGTCCTCAGGCCGGCAGGTCTTCCGGCAGCAGCCCCAGCTGTCCGAGGAAGTCCAGCTGGTCGAAGTAGAGCCGGTAGTCGGCGATCCGGCCGTCCTCGTCGATGGTGGCGAGGTCGACCCCGCGGATCCTGATCTCCTTCTGGGTCGCGGGCAGCGACTCCCCGGAGGGCAGGTGGATCGGCCCGGTGTTCCTGCCGCTGAAGAAGCCCTCGTCGATGGCGGTGTTGCCGATCTCGTACGAGTGCACCGACTCGAACGCACCCTCCGGGATTGCGTCCGTCATCTGCCGCCAGTACTCGACGATGTTGTCCCGCCCGTGGATCTCTCCGCCGTCGGGCGTCAGGGCGACCGCGTCCGCCGCGAACAGTTCGTTGAGGGCCTTGACGTCCGGGGGCGCGGTGACCGCCTCGGTGAGCCGGTCCATGACCTCACGTGCCTGTCCCATCGATCCACCTCCTGCACAGGGGATCACCCACCTCGATTTTCCCACCGTCCCCGGACCTGTGCATCAGGTCACCGGCCGGCCGTACGCCCCGATCACTGGGACGCGATCGGCGCCCTGGTCTGCCCGGCCGGGATGGCCGTGATCATGTACGCGCCACCGGAGAGGCAGCCGAGCTCGAAGAGGGCCAAGCTGAAGGGACGAGCTCCTGAAGGAAGGGCGAGGAACCATGACGGCGACGACACAGAACAAGACGCCCGTCGCGTTCGAAGGCGGCGGCACGGAACTGCGCATGCAGGAGATCGGCGGTGACATGTCCGTCGCGTTCGTGCGTTTTCCGCAGGGCCCGGACATGGCACCGGTCCTCAAGGGGCAACCGGACGAACCTGTGCCAATGCCCCCACTGGGGATATCTGCTCAAGGGCCGGCTGAAGATGCGTACGAAATCCGGGGACGAGATCTACGAAGCCGGACAGGCCTTCTACTGGGCCCCAGGGCACGCTCCTGAAGCCCTCGAGGACTGCGAGTACATCGACTTCTCGCCGACGAAGGAGTTCAACGAGGTCATCGACCACGTGAAGGCACAGATGGGATGACGGGGCGGGGCGGCTCCGGGGCGCGTTGGCTGTTGCGGGGGCATTCGACGTCCGCACCCGCCACCGGCCTATCCTGGCGGGGATTCGAACGCCGGCTCGCGCGAGCGAGCGCGAACCCCTACGCCCCCGCCCGAGGAGCAGCCCATGACCGCCCCCGCCGCCAAGTCCCGTATCGCTGTCGTCACCGGCGCGAGCAGCGGCATCGGGGCCGCGACGGCGCGGCAGCTGGCGGCGGCCGGCTACCGGGTGGTCCTCACGGCCCGCCGCAAGGACCGTATCGAGGCGCTGGCGGAGGAGCTCGAGGCGGCGGGCCACCAGGCGACGGCGTACGCGCTCGACGTCACCGACCGCGCGGCGGTCGACGAGTTCGCCACCGCCTTCAAGACCATCGGCGTGCTGGTCAACAACGCGGGCGGTGCGCTCGGCGCCGACCCGGTCGCGACAGGCGACCCGGCGGACTGGCGCCAGATGTACGAGACGAACGTCCTCGGCACGCTCAACGTCACCCAGGCCCTGCTCCCCGCCCTGACCGCGAGCGGCGACGGCACGGTGGTCGTCGTCTCCTCCACCGCGGGCCACGGCACGTACGAGGGCGGCGCCGGTTACGTCGCCGCCAAGCACGGCGCCCACGTACTCGCCGAGACGCTCCGCCTGGAGATCGTCGGCACCCCGGTGCGCGTCATCGAGATCGCCCCCGGCATGGTCAGGACGGACGAGTTCGCCCTCACCCGCTTCGGCGGCGACGAGGAGAAGGCGGCGAGCGTCTACGCGGGCGTGGCCGAGCCCCTGACCGCCGACGACGTGGCCGACACGATCACCTGGGCGGTCACCCGCCCCTCCCACGTCAACATCGACCTCATGGTCATCCGCCCCCGGGCCCAGGCCTCCAACACGAAGGTCCACAGGGAGCTGTGATGCCGGACACCGAACCCGCCCGGGAACAGGAGCAACGCCGCCTGGCCCAGGAGAAGAAGAACGAACGCTACGTCTGGTGGTACCTGGCGTACTTCCTCTTCGGCATCCACATCGTGGCGTTCGTCATGATCTACGCGGTCATGCACGCGAAGTGACCACCGGCCGCCCGCTTCAAGCCAGGGGACTCTCCCGCACACTCACCGGCTCCCTGACCACCACACCTGGACACCTCGATAGTCGATCACGAAGATCCCCTCCTCCCGCAGGAGTTCACGGGCTTCGGCCGACATCAGAAACTCATGGTCGGTCTGCCGCACCCGCCATCCCCCGGGCTCCACCACCCGCGACTCCTCATCGGCCAACCCGGGATGCACCGCCCACTCACTGAGCCCAACCGGCAACTCCCGCAGCAGCTGGGCATACCTAGCCCTCTTGCCATCGAGCCCCAGCGAGAAGCTGTCGAGGAATTCGTTGTCGGTGACCGGCAGCCCGCGCACCTTCTGCCGCCCGGCCTCACCCCAGACCCGTACGGCCAGCCCGTACTCGCCGGCCAAGGCCAAGGTCAACTCAAAGATGTCGTCACGCCCGCCATCGGCCAGGCAATGCCAATCGAGGTGAGTGGGCGCCAACCCGGCCCCCTCCACGGCGTCGACCTGCGCCCGGAACTCGACCTCGACATCCTCGATCCGAGCCCGCCCGAGCAATTCATCGCATCTGTCAGGCGAGAACAACTCCCCGGCCTCACCAAGCAGCGACCCCACCCGCTCCTTCGAGGCAATCGGTCCCCACGCCCCCTCCCGCTCCGCCTCACACACCAACGTGAGATGAATCCCGAACGGAATCCCCGGCCGCTCCCGCAACAACCGCATCGCCTCTCCGGCCCCGGGACACGGCACCATCAGGCTGCACGAACTCGCGATCCCACCTTCGATCGCCTCAACGACGGCGGCGTTGACCCCGCGACGCATCCCGAAGTCATCGCAGTTGACGATGAGGACTCGGGCGTCGGCGGGAAAGCCCAACAACTCACTGGACAGCACGACGGGTCCAGTCACCTCCGCAGTGTGAACTCCACGAACGAAAAGACGCTCGCGATTTACGCGGCCACTGCCGCATGCTGGTACGGAAAGACCAGTGAGGCACTGAACGGTGGGGCTCGGGCTGAAACAGCCCGAGCCCCACCCACAGTTCAGCCCTTCACGCAGACAACCTGCTTCAGCTTCGCCACGACCTCCACGAGATCGCGCTGCTGGTCGATGACCTGCTCGATCGGCTTGTACGCGCCCGGAATCTCGTCCACGACGCCCGAGTCCTTGCGGCACTCCACGCCCCGCGTCTGCTCCTCCAGGTCCTTGGTCGAGAAGCGCCGCTTCGCCGCGTTGCGGCTCATGCGCCTACCGGCGCCGTGCGAGGCCGAGTTGAAGGACTTCTCGTTGCCGAGGCCCTTCACGATGTACGAGCCGGTACCCATCGAGCCGGGGATGATGCCGTACTCGCCGGCCCTGGCGCTGATCGCCCCCTTGCGAGTGACGAGCAGGTCCATGCCCTCGTAACGCTCGCGGCTCACGTAGTTGTGATGGCAGCTCACCTCGGGTTCGAAGGTGACCCGGGCCTTCTTGAACTCCCTGCGAATCACATCCTTGAAGAGAGCCATCATGATCGACCGGTTGTACTTCGCGTACTCCTGCGCCCAGTAGAGATCGTTCTGGTACGCCGCCATCTGCGGGGTGTCCGCGACGAAGACCGCCAGATCCCGGTCGACCAAACCCTGGTTGTGCGGAAGCTTCTGGGCAATGCCGATGTGATGCTCAGCAAGCTCCTTGCCGATGTTCCTGGACCCGGAGTGGAGCATGAGCCAGACCGAACCTGTTTCACTTATGCAAACTTCTGCAAAGTGATTCCCCGATCCGAGCGTTCCCATCTGCTTTGTGGCACGTTCCTGGCGGAATTTGACCGCTTCGGCGACCCCGTCGAACCGCCCCCAGAAGTCATCCCACCCAGCAGTAGCGAGCCCATGCAGCCGCCCCGGGCCCACCGGATCGTCATGCATCCCCCGCCCCACCGGAATAGCCTGCTCAACCTTCGACCGCAGCCGCGACAGATCCCCCGGCAGGTCATTCGCCGTCAGCGACGTCTTCACCGCCGACATCCCGCACCCGATGTCCACACCGACGGCAGCCGGGCAGACAGCCCCCCGCATCGCGATGACCGACCCAACCGTCGCGCCCTTCCCGTAGTGCACGTCCGGCATCACAGCCAGCCCCTTGATCCACGGCAGCGTGGCGACGTTCTGGAGCTGCTGGAGGGCTCCGGCCTCGACCGAGGCCGGGTCCGTCCACATGCGGATCGGGACCTTCGCTCCCGGCACCTCTACATACGACATAACATCCTCAATCCCCCGTAAGCCAAACAAAGTTCGGGCATCGCAAATACCGGTGCCAAGGTCTACGAAAGGGAAGGCGAACCGGCGTTCACGGCCGTGCGTGCGATAGACATTGTGGTCATCGGCCGCCTTCGGGCGGCAAGCGAATAAGCAGAGCGAGAGGAGCCCCCGTGCAGCGGAAGGCGTACGTATTCGGCGTCGCCGCGCTCCTCGCGGCGACGGCGACGCTGGCCGGCTGCACCGGTTCGGACGGCGGTGACGAGCCGACGGACTCGAAGCAGGGCGGCTCGGGTACGACGGCTGCAACGGCGAAGCCCGGCCGGTACCGCACGCTCCCTGAGCCGTGCGGTGCCGTCGAGCGGGACACGCTCGACGCTCTGCTGCCGGGGCTCAAGCAGGTCACGGACGGGGAGCAGCGGGAGAAGGCGTATGCGGGGGCGCCGACGCTGACGTACGACACGGACCGGAAGGTCGGCTGCCGTTGGAAGGCGGAGTCGACGAGTGCGACGGATCACCTGTGGGTGGACTTCGAGCGTGTGGTCTCGTACGAGAACGCCGTGAGCGACGACAGCCGCGCCTCGCTGCTCTACGCGGCGAGGGAGGAGGCGGCGAATCTGCCCGTACCGGCCCCTTCCGAGAGTGCCACCCCGAGTCCGACCGCGACCCCGACCACGGACGAGTCCGGCGCATCGGACGAAACAACAGACGAAGCAACAGACGAAGCGACGGGCGGCGCAGCCGAGGGCGACGACGGCTCTCCCACCCCCACCGACGATCCGAGCGCCACGTCGGACGGCACCCCTTCCCCCAGCGTCACCCCCGCCTCCCTCCAGCCCCGCACACTCGACGATCTCGGCGACGAGGCCTTCCTGGACGATGCGCTGAGCGCCTCGCGGCAGCGCACGGTGACTGTGGTGTTCCGCACGTCCAATGTGCTCGTGACGATCCGGTACGACGAGCAGCCGACGAGTACGACGGACGTCCCGAGCAGCGAGGACATGCAGGACAGAGTGCGGGAACTGGCCGATCAGCTCGACGGCACGTTGAACGAGTAGCGGTCGCCGGAGGGCCGTGAGGCTGGGCGGAATGGAAGTCACATCCGTCCCGTACGGCGTACCGTGGCCCCTCGGACCCGACCGCACGCACACAAAACGCGTCTTGAGTGAAGGAACCATGCACCGACCCGCACAGCGACTCCCCCGCATCCTCATCAGCGCAGCCGTTGTTCCGGTGATGCTCGTCGCCGCAGGCTGCTCCTCGGACTCCGGCTCCGGCTCCGATTCCGGTGCCGCCGCGAAGAAGGACTCCGACGCGAAGGCGTCCGCGTCCGCCACGAAGGCGGCGGTGGTGAAGGAGGCCGCGTACGCGAAGCTGCCGGAGCCGTGCAAGGTGTTCTCGTCGAAGACTCTGGGCGAGCTGGTGCCGAAGGCCTCCAAGTCGGGCAAGGAGGGCAGGTCGGACGACACGGCGACGCGCGGCAGCTGCTCCTGGGACAGCCTGGAGGACAAGGGCGTGAAGGGCTCCCAGTTCCGCTGGCTGAGCGTGTCCCTGTTGCGCTTCGAGTCGGACCAGACCCGGGGTACGGGCGAGAAGCTGGCGTCGGCGTACTACGCCGACCAGGTCCAGGACGCGCGCGCGGAGACCGGCGCGACGAACGCCAAGTCCGAGCCGGTGACCGGTACGGGCAACGAGGCGACGTCGGTGAGTTACGACCTGAAGAAGAAGGAAGGCACCTTCAAGCAGCAGGTGGTCGTGGCCCGGGCCGAGAACATCGTCTTGTCGGTGGACTACAACGGCGCGGGCCTCGCGGGTGACAAGGCCCCGAGCGCGGAGGACCTGTCGAAGGCGGCGCTGAAGGCGGCGAAGGAGGCCGTGGAGGCGGTGGTGACCGCCAATCAGGCGGGCGGATCCGGATCGGGCTCCGGTTCCGGCGGGAGCGCGAGCCCGAGCCCGAGCCCGAGCAAGGGCGCCGGCGAGAGCCCGGCCAAGGACACCGAGCCCTCCGCCTCCGCCAGCAAGTCCCCGGCGAAGAACTGACGAGGAACTGAAACCGAAGGGCTGCGGAAGGACCGGCGCGCCCGGCCCCGCGTGGGCCGACCCCAACTCCTGGCCTGTCTCAGCTTTTTGACGGAGCCCGGCTCGCACGGGGCCGGGCTCCCGCCGTATACCGAAGCCGTACCGAAGCGGTGGTGGCACCCTTTCGGACACCCGCGAGCCGCACACATGTGCCACCCTGTTCCGCGCAACACGTCGCAAAGGGAGGGGAGTACGGGTGGCCGCGCCAATGGAACTCACCAGGACGCACCGGATCCTCATCGGGGTCGTCGTCTTCGGGGCGGTCGTCATCGCCGGTATCGGCTTCGCCGGTTCGTACGCGGCGGTGCGGGAACTCGCGGTCGAGAAGGGCTTCGGGAACTTCAGTTACGTCTTCCCGATCGGCATCGACGCGGGCATCTGCGTCCTGCTGGCCCTGGACCTCCTGCTGACCTGGATCCGCATCCCGTTTCCGCTGCTGCGTCAGACGGCGTGGCTGCTGACGGCGGCGACGATCGCGTTCAACGGCGCCGCCGCCTGGCCGGACCCGCTGGGCGTCGGTATGCACGGCGTCATCCCGATCCTGTTCGTGGTCTCCGTGGAGGCGGCCCGGCATGCGATCGGCCGGATCGCGGACATCACGGCCGACAAGCACATGGAGGGCGTACGCCTCACCCGCTGGCTGCTCTCCCCCATCCCGACCTTCCTCCTGTGGCGCCGTATGAAGCTGTGGGAGCTGCGTTCGTACGACGCGGTGATCAAGCTGGAGCAGGAGCGTCTGGTCTACCGGGCCCGCCTGCGCTCCCGTTACGGCCGCGCCTGGCGTCGTAAGGCTCCGGTGGAGTCCCTGATGCCGCTGCGCCTGGCGCGCTATGGCGTGCCGCTCGCCGAGACCGCACCTTCGGGCCTCGCGGCGGCGGGCATCGAGCCGGTACTGCTGCCTCCGGCTCCGCGGCAGCCGGAACGGGAGCTGGAGTCTTCGCAGCGGCCCGGGACGCCCGGGCCGCCTGCCAGGGAGGAACGCGCCCCCGAGTACGACTCCGTTCCGGAGCAACAGGTCCAGGAACAGGCGCAGGCCCAGCAACCCGAGTCCAGCCCCTGGTTCGCACCCCCGCACCAGGAGGTCGTCTACGAGGGCGGCTACGACCCGTCGTACGAGCCCGTGGAGCAGTATGACGGCCAGCAGTACGACCAGCAGTGGTACGAGGAACAGCGCCAGGCCCAGGACCAAGCCCAGGCCCATGAGTACGAGCCCGGCCCCGAGGACACGGGCAGCTGGCGCATCCCGACGGGCCCGGGCGGTCGCACCCGCCAGCTGGGCGAGGGCGGTGGGACGCCGGAACCGGCGGCGGCACCGCCGCGCCAACTCCCCATCCCCGCCCAGCGGGAGGAGCATGCGGAGCCGTCCGAGGAGGGCTATTACCAGGTGTTCCGCCAGTCGATCAACGGCAGCTTCCCCACTCCGCGTGAGTTCGGCGACAACATCGCGGCCCAGTACGGCGAGAAGCTCACCGACAGCGAACTGAAGCGCCTTTCGGACCGCTTCCAGAACCGCTTCAACACGGAACTGGAGGAGGACCACATCGCGTAACCGCCGTCGTGCGTACGTGGCTGGGGGCGCCCGACCTTGCCGATATGCGGCTACCGCCGCGTGGCTCCGGGCGCCCCCAGCCCCGTATCACCAACTCCTACGCGCCGAGCAGCTTCCGTACGCGGTCGGCACCCACCGCGAGCAGCAGCGTGGGCAGCCGGGGCCCGGTGTCGCGGCCGACGAGGAGGTGGTACAGCAGCGCGAAGAACGAACGCTGGGCGGACTTGATCTCCGGCGGCAGTTCCTTGGGCGTGGCATCGGGGGCGAATCCGGCCTGGACCTTGGGCACGCCGTACACGAGGTGCGTCAGCCCGTCGAGGGACCAGTTCGAGTCGAGCCCCTCCATCAGCAGCCGGAGCGATTCGCGGGCCTGGTCGTCGAGGGACTTCAGCAGTTCGACGTCCGGCTCGTGACGGACGACGGTCCGCTGCTCGGCCGGTACCTGGGTGTTGATCCACGCCTCGGCCTTGTCGTACCGCGGCCGTACTTCGTCGAGCGAGGCGAGCGGGTTGGTGGGGTCGAGGTCGCTGAGGATGCGCAGGGCCTGGTCCTCGTGGCCTGCGGTGATGTCGGCGACGGAGGCGAGCGTGCGGTACGGCATGGGCCGCGGGGTCCTGGGCAGTTCGCCCGCGGAGGTCCGTACGGCGCGGGAGTGGGCGGCGATGTCGGCGGGCAGGGCGGAGCCGTCGGCGACCTTGGCGTTCAGCTTGTCCCACTCGTCGTAGAGCCGCTGGATCTCCTGGTCGAAGGCGATCTTGAAGGACTGGTTGGGGCGGCGGCGGGCGTACAGCCAGCGCAGGAGCTGGGGCTCCATGATCTTCAGGGCGTCGCCGGGTGTGGGCACGCCGCCGCGGGAGGACGACATCTTCGCCATGCCGCTGATCCCCACGAAGGCGTACATGGGGCCGATCGGCTGCTTGCCGCCGAAGATACTGCCGACGATCTGTCCGCCGACCTGGAAGCTGGAGCCGGGGGACGAGTGATCGACGCCGGAGGGCTCGAAGACAACGCCCTCGTACGCCCAGCGCATCGGCCAGTCGACCTTCCACACCAGCTTGCCGCGGTTGAACTCGCTCAGCCGGACGGTCTCCGAGTAGCCGCACTCGGTGCAGGTGTACGTCAGCTCGGTGGTGTCGTCGTCGTACGCCGTGACCGTGGTGAGGTCCTTGTTGCAGCCGCCGCAGTAGGGCTTGTACGGGAAGTACCCGGCGGACCCGGTCCCGTCGTCCTCGGCAGCGGCCCCCGACCCCTCGGCGGCCTCAAGCTCGGCTGCGTCGACGGGCTTCTGTTGCTGCTGCTTCTTGGGCGGGGCCTTCTTCGTCCGGTACTGGTCGAGGATCGCGTCGATGTCCGCCCGGTGTCGCATGGCGTGCAGGATCTGTTCGCGGTAGACGCCGCTCGTGTACTGCTCGGTCTGGCTGATCCCGTCGAACTCGACGCCCAGCTCGGCCAGGGCCTCGGTCATGGCGGACTTGAAGTGCTCGGCCCAGTTGGGGTGGGGGGAGCCCTTGGGTGCGGGCACGGAGGTGAGCGGGCGGCCGATGTGCTCGGCCCACGACTCATCGATCCCGGCCACCCCGTTCGGCACCTTGCGGTACCGGTCGTAGTCGTCCCAGGAGATCAGGTGCCGGACTTCGTGCCCGCGCCGACGGATCTCGTCGGCGACGAGGTGCGGCGTCATGACTTCCCGCAGATTCCCCAGGTGGATGGGCCCGGAGGGGGAGAGGCCGGACGCGACGACTACGGGTTTGCCCGGGGCCCGACGCTCCGACTCCTCGATGACCTCATCCGCGTAACGGGAGACCCAGTCGGTGGTCTCGGTGCTCTGACCCACGATCGGCACGTCCTTCTTTCCTCAGGGGTTCGCCATCGCCCGGCGCGCTGTTTCCGCCCGGCTGACCACCCCATTCTCCCAGCTCCGCCACCATCCACGAAAACGCCTTTTCATCGCCCCCGCCGCCCCTACCCACGCACAGAAAAAACTGCTTTACCCCCCATGGGATACTGGCGACATCCACCGCACCCAAGACGAGAACGGCACCCACCCCATGGCCTCGGTCACGTCCCTCACCGCCCACGTCCACCAGCGCTTGGCGGACGCGCTCAGCGCCGCCCTCCCGGCGGCCGACGCCGACGTCGACCCCCTGCTGCGACGGAGCGACCGAGCCGACTTCCAGGCCAACGGGATTCTGGCGCTGGCGAAGAAGGCGAAGGCCAACCCGCGGGAGCTGGCGAGCGGCGTCGTGGAGCGGGTCGTGACCGGTGATGTGATCAAGGACATCGAGGTGTCGGGCCCGGGCTTCCTCAACATCACGATCACGGACAAGGCGATCGTGGAGAACCTCGCGCAGCGCGCGACGGACCCGGTGGCCCGCCTCGGCGTGCCGTTTGCCGAGAACCCCGGCACCACGGTCATCGACTACGCCCAGCCGAACGTGGCGAAGGAGATGCACGTTGGGCACCTCCGTTCCGCGGTCATCGGCGACTCGGTGGTCAAGATCCTGGAGTTCGTCGGCGAGACGGTGGTGCGCAGGCACCACATCGGCGACTGGGGCACCCAGTTCGGCATGCTCATCCAGTACCTGATCGAGCACCCGCACGAGCTCGATCACGAGGAGAGCGAGGTCTCCGGCGAGGAGGCCATGTCGAACCTGAACCGGCTCTACAAGGCGTCCCGCACGCTCTTCGACGCCGACGAGGCGTTCAAGACGCGGGCGCGCCGCAGGGTGGTCGACCTTCAGGCAGGCGATCCGGAGACTCTGGCGCTGTGGCAGAAGTTCGTGGACGAGTCGAAGATCTACTTCTTCTCGGTCTTCGACAAGCTGGACATGGAGATCCAGGACCCGGACATCGTCGGCGAGTCGGGTTACAACGACATGCTGGACGAGACCTGCCGCCTGCTGGAGGAGTCGGGCGTCGCGGTCCGCTCGGAGGGCGCGCTGTGCGTGTTCTTCGACGACATCAAGGGGCCGGACGGCAATCCGGTCCCGCTGATCGTGAAGAAGTCGGACGGCGGCTACGGCTATGCGGCGACCGACCTGTCCGCGATCAGGGACCGCGTCTTCAACCTGAAGGCGAACACCCTCCTGTACGTGGTGGACGCCCGCCAGTCCCTGCACTTCAGGATGGTCTTCGAGACGGCACGCAGGGCGGGCTGGCTGAACGGCGACACCAAGGCCGTACAGCTGGCGTTCGGCACGGTCCTCGGCAAGGACGGCAGGCCGTTCAAGACCCGTGAGGGCGAGACGGTCCGCCTCGTCGACCTCCTGGACGAGGCGATCGAGCGCGCCTCGGCCGTCGTACGGGAGAAGGCGCAGGACCTGTCCGAGCAGGAGATCGCCGAGCGCGGTGCGCAGGTCGGCATCGGCGCGGTGAAGTACGCGGACCTGTCGACGTCCGCGAGCCGCGACTACAAGTTCGACCTGGACCAGATGGTGTCGCTGAACGGCGACACGAGCGTGTACCTGCAGTACGCGTACGCGCGTATCCAGTCCATCCTGCGCAAGGCGGGCAGCACCGAACCGGCCGCCCACCCGGAACTCGAACTGGCCGACGCCGAGCGGGCCCTGGGCCTGCACATCGACCGGTTCGCGGAGACGCTCGCGGAGGCCGCCGCGGAGTACGCGCCGCACAAGCTGACGGCGTACCTGTACCAACTGGCGTCCCTGTACACGTCGTTCTACGACAAGTGCCCGGTCCTGAAGGCGGACACCCCGGCCCAGGTCGAGAACCGCCTGTTCCTGTGCGACATCACGGCCAAGACCCTCCACCAGGGCATGGCCCTGCTGGGCATCAGGACGCCCGAGCGCCTGTGATCGCTGCCTCGGCCTGAGGCAGCACCACCTGCCCGGTGACGAACTCGCTCCACAGACCGAGCCGCAGTTCGTCACCGGGCTTCGCTTCGTCTCGGCGAAGGCGAGGCTGACCGTTCGGTCGGCGGCGCGGCGCGTGGCGCGTGGACGCCCCAGGTCAGCTCGAAGCGGCGGACGCCGACGCGCTGTTCGGGCGCTCCGGACGTAGACCTCATCGCCCACGAGGTCGCGGGCAAGCCATGGCCAAAGGTTGAAGTGTCTGATCTTGTCCCGAAGTATGCGATGCTGCGGGGCGGCGCAGGTCCTCGAAGGCCGAGGGAGCTCCAACTCGGGGGAATTCAGAGCCCTGTTGATCGCTTTGGATCGCTAGCTGGGAGAGCAGGGAGAGCACCCATGCTGCCACTTGTGGAGACCGGCGAGGAACTGGACGAAGTCGTCCGGGACGAGGCGCTGTTGCGCCCCGCCGTCGCCGACCTGTGTGAACGACTCGGCCTGGCCGGGCAGCGGATCGTCCGCTTCGAGGAGGGTTCGCTGCCGGTGTACGCCATCGGCGAGGCGCACGTGGTCAAGCTGTTTCCGGCCTTCGAGCAGGCCGAGTGCGTACGCGAGGAGCGGGTGCTGAACTATCTGTACGGCAAACTCCCGCTGCCCACACCGCAGTTGCACTCGGCGGGCGCGTACAAGAACGGCTGGCACTACCTCCTGATGTCCCGGCTGCCCGGCGTGGACCTCGCTCAGGCGTGGACGCGGATCCCCTCCGCGGACCAGGACCGGATCATCACGGAGTCCGCCGAGACCCTGGCCGCGCTGCATGCCCTGAACCCGGCGCCGATCGCGGCCGCGGTGGGCCCGGGGGACTGGCGGGCGCTGATCGCCGCGCAGCGGGCGCAGGTGGTCGAGCAGCAGCGGGCCGTCGGTCTCGCGCCGTCGTGGCTCGAACAGATCCCCTGGTTCCTGGACTCGGTCCCGCTGCCGCCTCCGCCGCGACGCGTGCTGCTGCACACCGAGTTCATGCGCCAGCACCTGACGGTGGATCCCGAAGGCTGGCGCCTGACCGGCCTGTTCGACTTCGAACCCGCCATGATCGGCGACCCGGCGTACGACTTCGTCGGCGTGGGCCTGTTCGTGACATGCGGCGACCCACGCCTGCTCAAGCGGTTCTACGACGCGTACGGCCGCCCCCCGTTCGCCCCCCGCACCCTCATGGCGTACGCCCTCCTGCACATCTACAGCAATCTGCCCTGGTACCTCCGTGAGCTCCCCGCCCCGCCGAAGCCAACGCTGGACGCGCTGGCGGAGACGTGGTTCGGCACGGGGTGATGCCCCTGCCTCATGCCTTGCGGCCGGCTGCTCCGTAGACGTTGATGTCGGCGTCCGTGACGTCGTTGATGTCCAGGTAGGGCAGCTTGTCGATGTCGTCGAGGGTTTCCGAGTCAGTCGGTGCCGCGGCTTCGGGGACGGGCGCCGGGCTCGGGTGCCAGTGGTGGACGGGGACGACACCGGGCTCGTCGAGCTGGACGCCGGGCGTCTCGGTGAAGAAGCGCTCGACCTCCTCCTTGGTGCGGAGCACGAACGTGAACCCGCGCTCCGTGTACGTCCGCTGCACCGCGCGAATGCTCTCCGCGTTGAGGTCCTCGGTGATGTGGCTGAGCACGAGACGGCTCCCGGACGGCAGCGCGTCCATCAGCTCGCGTACGACCGGGTACGCCTCCTCGTCGTCGACGAAGTGCAGGATCGCCACCAGCGCGAGCGCGATCGGCTCGTCGAAGTCCAGGGTCTTCGCGGCCTGTTCGAGGATCTGCGCGGGGTACTTGAAGTCCGCGTCGATGTAGTCGGTCCTGCCCTCGGGTCCGCTGGTCAGCAGGGCGCGTGCGTGCGCGAGTACCACCGGGTCGTTGTCGACGTACACGATCCGTGACTCGGGGATGATCCGCTGGGCGATCTGGTGGACGTTCTCGGCGGTCGGCAGCCCCGTGCCGACGTCGAGGAACTGGCGGATCCCGTCCTCCTGGGCCAGCCGCGTCACGGCCCGCCGCATGAAGTCCCGGTTGTGCCGCACATCGAGATAACCGCGCGGGTTGGCCGCGAGCGCCGCTGCCGCCGCGGCGCGGTCGGTGGGGTAGTTGTCCTTGCCCCCGAGGAAGACGTCATAGACGCGTGCCGGGTGCGCCTTGGTGGTGTCGATCCTTTTCCTCAGCTCGGCGGGGTCCTGGCTGAGAGCATCACCGCTCATGGAGACCTTCCCTCTTCAGTTCATCAGACGTCAGCTCATCAAATCGGCAACAACCTAACTCCTGGGGCGACTTGATGGTGCCCGGCCGCTGCGCTGGGCTTGGGCGGGGGCACAGCGGGCCCGTACCCGAGCCGCGAAAACCGCGTAGGTCAGGGGATCCGGAACCCTGGACGGCCTTATGGCATACGCGAGCCGATGACCGCCGTACGAGGGTTGCGGCCCGGGTCACTCAGTCACACCGGCAAGTCGTATTCGATGCCTCGGCGGCGGACATGGCCGCGCCAGCCTGCCAGGACCGCCATCAGGGTCCACGTCGCCGTGCCGCCGATCAGGCCGTCCAGCCGTCCCGAGGCATCCACGTCTTCCGCTCCCTCCATCGGCACTTCGCCCTGCGGGTCACGCACGACGTCGATCCGGTCGCGCGACTCATCCATTCTCATCCGCGAGGCGACTCGGCGCACGCCTCCGCCAGCACGGCGCCCATCTCTGGCACGAGCCCCGCGACAGGATCGTGAGTGTTCGGGCACGGCGGGTGGCGCCCCGTCAGGGGCGCGGGGCTGTGACCATTGGCGGCTCCGCCGGGCGCGACCAGCCACAACGATCCCGCAGCTCCCAGACCGCACCCAGCGGGCCAGCGCGGAGCGCTAGCGCAACTTCTGCGCGACCTCCGTGGCCCAGTACGTCAGGATGTTCTGCGCCCCCGCCCGCTTGATCCCCGTAAGCGTCTCCAGGATCGCCCGATCCCGGTCAACCCACCCCTTCTCCGCCGCAGCCTCGACCATCGAGTACTCCCCGGAGATCTGGTACGCAGCCACCGGCACATCCACCGACTCCGCAACCCGCACCAGAATGTCCAGGTAAGGCCCCGCCGGCTTGACCATCACCATGTCGGCACCCTCCTCCAGGTCGAGAGCCAACTCCCGCATGGATTCCCGTACGTTGGCGGGATCCTGCTGGTACGTCTTCCGGTCACCCTTCAACGACGAGGCGACGGCCTCCCTGAACGGACCGTAAAAGGCGGACGAGTACTTGGCGGTGTACGCGAGGATCGCGACGTCTTCCCGCCCGATCTGGTCCAACGCGTCGCGGATGACGCCGATCTGACCGTCCATCATCCCGCTCGGCCCCACCACATGCGCACCCGCATCGGCCTGCACCTGGGCCATCTCCGCATACCGCTCAAGCGTGGCGTCGTTGTCGACGCGCCCCTGTGCATCGAGTACTCCGCAGTGCCCGTGATCGGTGGTCTCGTCGAGGCAGAGGTCGGACATGACGAGCAGTTCGTCGCCGACCTCGGCCCGTACGTCACGAAGGGCGACCTGCAGAATCCCGTCCGGGTCGGTCCCCGGCGTCCCGAGGGCGTCCTTCTTGGACTCCTCCGGCACACCGAACAGCATGATCCCGGAGACCCCGGCCTCCACCGCCTCCAGCGCCGCCTTCTTCAGGCTGTCCCGCGTGTGCTGCACGACCCCGGGCATCGCGGCGATCGGCACCGGCTCGGCGACGCCTTCGCGGATGAACGCGGGGAGGATGAAGTCGGCCGGGTGCAGCCGAGTTTCGGCGACCATGCGGCGCATGGCGGGAGTCGTACGCAGCCGCCGCGGCCGCGTACCGGGGAAGGATCCGTACTTCGTCATGCCCTCTACGCTACGCCCGCCCCAGGACCACCTTTGCCGACGCGGAGTCGGGGATCACCGGGCGCCTCCCGGCCCTCCGCGCCCACGATCCGGCCCCGCATGCGAGCCCCGAACCACAGGTCCATGCTGGTGAAAAGGGCCCCCTACGGCTGCCCGCGCTCCCCGGAGGACGCGATGACCACCGCCGACCACCGCCCCGACCTCTTCGCCCTCTCCGACATCCACGGCCCGGTACTACGGCCCGACGACCCCGGCTATGCCGACGAGGTCACCGGCTTCAACCTGGCCGCGCGGCACACGCCCGACCTGGTCGTGGGGGCGACCGGCGCCGACGACGTGGTGGCCGCGATGCGGTGGGCACACGCCACCGGCACCCCCGTCGCCGTCCAGGCCACCGGGCACGGCGCGAACTTCCCCATCGACAACGGCCTGTTGATCAACACCGCCCGCATGACCGACGTACGGATCGATCCCCGGGAACGCACCGCGACGATCGCCGCCGGCGCCAAGTGGCGGCACGTCCTGGAGGCGGGCTCGCCGCACGGCCTTGCCGGGCTCAGCGGCTCGTCCACGGACGGGGGCGCAGTCGGCTACACGCTGGGCGGCGGGCTGCCGGTGCTCGGCCGGGCCTACGGGTACGCCGCCGACTACGTACGCTCCTTCGAGGTCGTCACGGCCGACGGCACCCCGCGCGAGACCAACGCGGAGCACGAGCCCGACCTGTTCTGGGCCCTGCGCGGCGGCAAGGGCAACGTCGGCGTGGTGACCTCGATGGTCACGGAGCTACTGCCGCTGTCCCGCATCCTCGGCGGCGCGATCTACTGCCCCGGCGAGCACGCCGAACCACTGCTGCGCGCCTGGACCGACTGGACCCACACCGTCCCGAACGAGATGTGCTCGGCGTTCACACTGCTGCGCCTGCCGCCCCTGCCGGAGATCCCCGAGCCCCTGCGCGGCGGCTTCTGGGCCCGCGTCGCGATCGCCTGGACCGGCGACACGGCCGAGGGCGAGCGGCTGGTCGCCCCGATGCGCCAGGCCGCACCCGTGACGGTCGACACGGTGGCGGAGATGGACTACACGTCCATGGACGACATCTACGCGGACCCGCACGACCCGCTCCCCGCGCGGGAGTGCTGCACCCTGCTGCGCGACCTGACTCCCGAAGCGATCCGCACATACCTGGAGCACGCAGGGCCCGCGGCGCCCCCCGACTACCCGCTCCTGATCGTCGAACTCCGCCACATGGGCGGCAAGTTGGCCCGCCCCGCCGCCGTCGAGGACGCCATCTGCGCCCGCGACGCCGAGTACGTCCTGGCCTCGGTAGCCGTCGTACCCGACTCCCGCATCGCCACCGCGGCCGAAACGGCCACGTCCGCCCTGCACTCCGCGATGTCCCCGTACGGCACAGGTCTCACCATGGTCAACCTCCACGGCCGCCCCGGCGATACCCTGGACCGAGCCCGAGCCTGGACTCCCGAGGTCTACGACCACCTACGCCACACCAAGCAGACCTACGACCCCGCAAACCTCCTCCGCTTCGGGCACACGGTGCCTCCGGCGGCCTCCTAGGGGCGCTATCGCGCCCCTAGGAGGCCGCAGGCCTCTTTTAGAGGCGCGAGGCAGTATCGATTTGCGGCTCCGCCGCGCGGGCGCGCCCAGCCACGACGGGCCCGCAGCGTCAAACGCGCCCCAGCCCCATCAGGGGCGCAGGGCTGTGACATTTGCGGCTCCGCCGCGGGGCGCGACAAGCCACAACGAACCCGCAGCTTCGAACGCACCCCCCGCGGAGCGCCTACGTAGTCGTACGCCGCCGCCGCGACCCCGGCCTCCGCTCGCTGGGCCGCGTAACCGGCCCCCCGGCCTCCACCGCGGCAGCCCTCCGGCGCGAGCCGAAGTCGGCGAGCGCCTCCGCCAGCTTGTGAACGGACGGCTCCGGAGCCATCACATCGACCCGCAGCCCGTGCTCCTCAGCCGTCTTCGCCGTGGCCGGGCCGATACACGCGATCACCGTCACGTTGTGCGGCTTGCCCGCGATACCGACCAGGTTCCGGACCGTCGACGACGACGTGAACAGCACCGCGTCGAACCCGCCCCCCTTGATCGCCTCCCGCGTCTCGGCCGGCGGCGGCGACGCCCGCACCGTCCGGTACGCCGTGACGTCGTCGACCTCCCAGCCCAGCTCGATCAGCCCGGCCACCAGCGTCTCCGTGGCGATGTCCGCCCGCGGCAGGAACACCCGGTCGATCGGGTCGAAGACAGGGTCGTACGGAGGCCAGTCCTCAAGAAGCCCCGCGGCCGACTGCTCCCCGGAAGGCACCAGGTCCGGCTTCACACCGAAGGCGACCAGCGCCTTCGCCGTCTGGTCCCCCACGGCGGCGACCTTGATGCCCGCGAAGGCGCGCGCATCAAGCCCGTACTCCTCGAACTTCTCCCGAACGGCCTTGACCGCGTTCACCGAGGTGAAGGCGATCCACTCGTACCGCCCGGTCACGAGGCCCTTGACCGCCCGCTCCATCTGCTGAGGCGTCCGCGGCGGCTCGACGGCGATCGTCGGCACCTCGTGCGGCACAGCCCCGTAGGACCGCAACTGGTCGGAGAGCGACGCCGCCTGCTCCTTCGTACGCGGCACGAGGACCTTCCAGCCGAACAGCGGCTTGGACTCGAACCACGACAGCTGGTCACGCTGGGCAGCGGCGGAATGCTCACCGACCACGGCTATCACCGGCCGCCCGCCCTCGGGCGACGGCAGCACCTTCGCCTGCTTCAGCGTCTGCGCGATCGTGCCGAGCGTCGCGCACCAGGTCCGCTGCCGGGTGGTCGTACCGGCGATGGTGACGGTCAGCGGCGTATCGGGCTTGCGTCCGGCGGCCACGAGCTCGCTCGCGGCGGCGCCGACGGAGTCGAGAGTCGAGGAGACGACGACGGTGCCGTCGGACGCGCCGACCTCGGTCCACAGCCGCTCGGAGGCCGTGGCCGCGTCCACGAACCGCACGTCCGCGCCCTGTGCGTCGCGCAGCGGAACACCCGCGTACGCGGGCACTCCGACGGCCGCGGCGATACCGGGGACGACCTCGAAGGGCACGCCCGCGGCGGCGCAGGCCAGCATCTCCTCGACGGCGCACGTGTCGAGCCCGGGGTCACCGGTGACGGCACGTACCACCCGCCTGCCGCTGCGTGCGGCCTCCATGACAATATGGGCCGCGTCCCTCGACGCGGGGGCACCAGCGGTTGTTGACGCGCCGTCAACTACCGTCAGCTGAGGCGTGTCCGGGCCCGATTCCGTGTCCAGCACGGTCACGCCCTGTCTGGCGTGCGTACGGACGACGTCGAGCACTTCGGGCTCGGCGACCAGGACATCCGCGTTCGCCAGCGCCTGAACGGCGCGCAGTGTGAGCAGTCCCGGATCTCCGGGTCCGGCACCGAGGAAGGTGACGGAGCCGTGTTCCAGGCCGGCGGGAAGGGTGGTGGGGCTCAATGTGCTCGCTCCCCCATCAGACCGGCCGCGCCCTTGGCAAGCATCTCGGCGGCGAGTTCACGGCCGAGCGCCATTGCTTGGTCATGTGTCTCGGGCACGGGACCGGTGGTGGACATCTGCACCAGCGTCGAGCCGTCGGTCGTGCCGACGACGCCACGCAGGCGCATTTCCTTGACAATCTGCCCGTCGGCCTGGGAGTCCCCCCGCTCGAGCGGAGCCGAGAGTGGGGGAAGGTCGGCCAGCGCGCCCACAGGTGCGCTGCAGCCGGCCTCCAGGGAGGCGAGCAGGGACCGCTCGGCGGTCACGGCGGCCCGGGTGACCGGGTCGTCGAGTGCGGCGAGCGCCGCGACGAGAGCAGCGTCCTGGGCGGTGCGCCCCGCCCTGCATTCGATCGCGAGCGCCCCCTGGCCGGGGGCGGGCAAAACCATGTCGACCGAGAGGAACTCGGTCACTTCGTCGATCCGGCCGATCCGGCTGAGCCCGGCGGCGGCCAGTACGACAGCATCCAGTTCGCCGTCGCGCACGTACCCGATCCGGGTGTCGACGTTCCCCCGGATCGCGGCCGTCTCGATCGTCATCCCGTGGCAGCGCGCGTACGCGTTCAACTGGGCCATGCGCCGCGGCGAACCGGTGCCCACCCGGGCGCCGTCCGGCAGCTCAGCGAACCTCAGCCCGTCACGGGCGACCAGCACGTCCCGCGCGTCCTCACGCACCGGCACCGCGGCCAGTGCGAGGTCGTCGGGCTGCGCGGTCGGCAGGTCCTTGAGGGAGTGCACGGCGAAGTCGACCTCGCCGCGCAGCAGCGCCTCGCGCAGCGCGGTCACGAAGACACCCGTGCCGCCGATCTGCGCGAGATTCTCGCGCGAGATATCGCCGTACGTGGTGATCTCGACGAGCTCCACGGACCGCCCGGTCACCCGGCTCACGGCGTCAGCCACCTGCCCGGACTGGGCCATGGCGAGCTTGCTGCGCCGTGTCCCCAGCCTCAGGGGGCCGCTCTCCGGCCCCGTTCGCCGCTCAGTCATGCTCGCCCTCGGTTCTTGGCGTTCTCGGTGCTGATGTCATCGATGGCCCGCGAGACGGAGGCGACCGTCTCCGGGTCCAGGTCGAACAGGGTCCGCAGTGCGTCCGCGTACCCGGCGCCCCCGGGCTCGGCCGCGAGCTGCTTGACCCGCACGGTCGGCGCGTGCAGCAATTTGTCCACCACGCGCCGCACGGTCTGGGTGATCTCGCCCCGCTGCTTCTCGTCGAGCCCGGGCAGCCGCCCGTCGAGCCGCGCGATCTCGCTCGCGACGACATCGGCGGCCATGGTGCGCAGCGCGACGACGGTGGGTGTGATGTGCGCGGCCCGCTGGGCGGCCCCGAAGGCCGCGACCTCGTCGGACACGATCCGCCGCACCATGTCCACGTCCGCCGCCATCGGCACGTCCGCGGAGGCCTCGGCCAGCGACTCGATGTCCACCAGGCGCACGCCGAGCAGCCGGTGCACGGCAGCGTCGATGTCGCGCGGCATGGCGAGGTCGAGCAGCGAGAGCACGGGCGCCGGGCGCGGGGCCAGGGCGACGGGCTCGGGCTTACGACGCTCGGGCACCCGCCCGATGGCGGCCACGGTCGCGGCCAGCGCGGCGATGACCTCGGCGTCGGACTCGGGCGTACGAGCGTCGTGCGTACGGCGGCGCCGATCGACCGTCGCGTTGTCCACCCAGGCCGCGTGCTGCTCCAGGGCCGCCGCGTCCAGGCCCGCCACCGCGGCCTCCCCCATGACGGAGAAGCCGGTGGCGCCCTGCACGGCCGACACGTCCAGCGGGCAGCCGTCGTCGGTGCCGACGCTGGTGGGCGGCAGTTCCTCGCGTACGACACGGGGGGTGGCCGTGAGCTCCTCCGCGGGCGCACCCGTACGGCCCTCGACCGCCGCGGCGACCGCCTCGGCCGTCAGGACAAGACCCGTCGCACCCGTGCAGGACACCGCGACATCGGCACGTGTCAGCTCGGCCGGCACCGCTTCCATCGGTACCGCGCGGGCCGCCACGTCCGTATCGCCGCCCTCGGAAAGGATCTCGGCGAGACGCTCGGCGCGGTCCAGCGTGCGGTTGGCGATGACCACTTCGGCCACGCCGGCACGCGCGAGGGTCGCCGCGGCCAGCGACGACATGGAGCCCGCGCCGATCACGAGGGCCCGCTTGCCCTCGGCCCAGCCCCGGACGTCCGCCCCCGAGGTCAGCTGCTCCAGGCCGAACGTCACCAGGGACTGCCCCGCCCGGTCTATGCCGGTCTCGGAGTGGGCGCGCTTGCCGACCCTGAGCGCCTGCTGGAACAGGTCGTTCATCAGCCGCCCCGCCGTGTGCAGCTCCTGCGAGGTGGCGAGTGCGTCCTTGATCTGGCCGAGGATCTGGCCCTCGCCGATCACCATCGAGTCCAGACCACAGGCCACGGAGAACAGGTGGTGAACCGCCCGGTCCTCGTAGTGCACGTACAGATAGGGCGTGAGCTCCTCGAGCCCGACCCCGCTGTGCTGCGCGAGCAGCGTGGAAAGCTCGGCGACACCCGCGTGGAACTTGTCCACGTCGGCGTACAGCTCGATCCGGTTGCAGGTGGCGAGCACCGCGGCCTCGGTGGCCGGCTCGGCCGCGATGGTGTCCTGGAGGAGCTTGATCTGCGTGTCCGCGGACAGCGCGGCCCGCTCCAGCACGCTGACCGGAGCGCTGCGGTGACTCAGCCCGACGACGAGAAGGCTCATGCCGGCATCACGGCGGGGACATCCCCGTCCGGTCCTTTCCTTGTCTCCTTCGCCGCCGCGGCCTCGGCTTCGGCCTCGATCAGGGCCTCGGCCTCCTCGCCGGCCTTGCGCTGCTCGTGGAAAGCGAGGATCTGCAGCTCGATGGAGAGATCGACCTTGCGTACGTCGACGCCGTCCGGCACGGCGAGCACGGTCGGCGCGAAGTTCAGGATGGACGTCACGCCGGCTGCGACAAGCCGGTCGCAGACCTGCTGGGCGGCGCCGGCGGGGGTGGCGATCACACCGATCGACACACCGTTGTCCTTGATGATCTTCTCGAGGTCGTCGGTGTGCTGCACGGGGATTCCGGCGACGGGCTTCCCGGCCATCGCGGGATCGGCGTCGATGAGAGCGGCGACCCTGAAGCCACGCGAGGCGAACCCACCGTAGTTGGCCAGCGCCGCGCCGAGGTTACCGATACCGACGATCACGACCGGCCAGTCCTGGGTGAGGCCCAGCTCGCGGGAGATCTGGTAGACGAGGTACTCGACGTCGTAACCCACACCGCGCGTCCCGTACGACCCGAGGTATGAGAAGTCCTTGCGCAGCTTCGCGGAGTTGACCCCCGCGGCGGCCGCGAGCTCCTCGGAGGAGACCGTGGGTACCGAGCGCTCCGACAGTGCGGTCAGCGCACGGAGGTACAGCGGAAGCCTGGCGACGGTGGCCTCGGGAATCCCTCGGCTGCGGGTCGCCGGTCGGTGAGTTCGGCCAGTTGCCACGGTGCTCCTGCGGGTAGAGCGGGGCTGCAGGCGGTCACACGTCCGACCGCCCCGTCGACAGCAGGCTATGTCTTTGTGAATGCATGCACAAAGATGGTGTCCGATTTGCCCGCCCAACGTGACCGGGGTCACGCGACTTCGCCACATGCGTATGGAACCGGCGCAAAGGCACCTTCGTTCCCTGCTTGATGGGGGCAAAGCCGTACACACTCCTCTACGCTCCCCGCCCCCGAGGCCAAACCGCCCCCGATCCTAAGTGACTTTGCGAACCACTTGGAGTGCCCGGACGGGCCACGGTTCGGTTACGCACGCCTCCGCGGCCCCTTTGCGCACGCCACCGCGCCCTGGTTGCGCCCGCCACCGCGCCCTGGTTGCGCCCGCCAACATGCCCGGTTGCGCACACCGTCACTCCGCGAGGGCCCTCCGCAGCCGCTCCTCGTTCACCCGCCAGAACGTGTGCTGCGCACCGTCCACGAGCACCACCGGGATCTGCTCCCAGTACGCGCGATACAGCTCCTCGTCCCGCGTGATGTCCTTCTTCTCCCAGGGCACGCCGAGTTCCCCGCACACCTTCTCGACGACGGCCTCCGCGTCCTCGCACAGATGGCAGTCGGGCTTGCCGATCAGCGTGACCTGCCGCTCACGCGGCGCCTTCTTCTCCGTACGGCGGTCAGTACGCCGAAAGATGGGACTCATACGAGCCATTCTCGCCCTACAGCCACACCCCGTCGGGTACGGGTTTTTCCCGCATCCGGCGCCACCACCTGGGCACGACCGGTCAGATGTGGCCCGCAGCCGTAACGACACGGTCGCAGAGAGTTCACACCCTTCAAACCTCCCGACTCCGGAAGTAACGCACTGACTGGCTATGCTCACGCCATGGCCGCTCTCGGATGGCTCACTCCCCGTAGGCGCTCCGCCACGGCGCGGAGCGTGTTGGCAGGCGAGGCCTCGGCGGAGGCAGCGCGCAAGTCCTCCCAGGAACTGGAGGATCTCGCGCCCGAAACCACGCCCGAAACCGCCGTCGAGGAACCGGAGTTCCCGGTCCTCGGCGACGACAAGGCCGCCGCCTTCTTCGACCTCGACAACACCGTGATGCAGGGCGCCGCGCTGTTCCACTTCGGCCGCGGCCTGCACAAGCGGAAGTTCTTCGAGACCCGCGACCTCGCCCGGTTCGCCTGGCAGCAGGCCTGGTTCCGGCTGGCCGGCGTCGAGGACCCCGAGCACATGCAGGAGGCGCGCGACTCCGCGCTGTCCATCGTGAAGGGCCACCGCGTCTCCGAACTGATGTCGATCGGCGAGGAGATCTACGACGAGTACATGGCCGAGCGCATCTGGCCCGGCACCCGCGCCCTGGCCGAGGCCCACCTCGACGCGGGCCAGAAGGTGTGGCTCGTCACGGCCGCCCCGGTCGAGATCGCCACGGTGATCGCCCGCCGCCTCGGCCTGACCGGCGCCCTCGGCACGGTCGCCGAGTCGGTCGACGGCGTCTACACCGGCAAACTCGTCGGCGAACCCCTGCACGGCCCCGCGAAGGCCGAGGCAGTACGGGCCCTGGCGGCGGCGGAGGGCTTGGACCTGGGCCGCTGCGCCGCGTACAGCGACTCGCACAACGACATCCCGATGCTCTCGCTCGTCGGGCATCCGTACGCGATCAACCCCGACACCAAGCTCCGCAAGCACGCCCGCAACCTCGACTGGCGCCTGCGCGATTACCGCACGGGCCGCAAGGCGGCGAAGGTCGGCATCCCCGCGGCAGCCGGCGTCGGCGCGGTGGCGGGCGGCACGGCAGCCGCGATCGCCCTGCACCGCCGCCGCCGCTGACACCGGCCCCACCGTCCATGAATGCCCGCGTGTACGAACACGCGGGCAATTCTGCTGCCCTACCCGCACACCGCCCCCGCCAGTCCTGTTGGCGGCAGACGGCCACAACACGCCCCGGGCCCGGGCGAAATGTGAAGCGATTCGATCAACTACTGGTCACTGAGCGGCACTTGATCAGCCGTCGATGCGTAACAGAAGCGACGTATTCGATGATTTGAGCAACTGGGCGTAGCGCTGCCTGTACGAAGCGTTATTCTCCTCAGACGCATGACGGGCCTCACACGTCGCTACGACGAGTGAATGTTCCCGTACTGCACGTGATGGAAGCTCTGCCTCTGGGAGTCCCGTGTACCCACACGTCGGGGTTGACGCCTCGGGCCTGGCTACGCTCCGCGCGGCGGTCCTCGACCACCTGCGCGGTTTCGTCCCCACCGCGTACGCCGTCCCCGCCCTCGCTGTCTCCGCCGCGCCCGTCGGCCCGTGCTATGCACTGGCCGACGGCATCGAGCGGGGGCCGGCGCGAAGCGCCGTCGTTGAGGGGCGGGGGACGGGTGACGGGCGGGCCGCGGGCAGACGGGGTCGTACGAGTGCGTCGGCCACCACCGCCCGCCGCCCGGCCGCGGACAGCGACAGCGCCCGGATGCTGAACCTCGTGGAGCGCGCCCAGGACGGCGAGGCCGAGGCCTTCGGGCGCCTCTACGACCAGTACAGCGACACCGTGTACCGCTACATCTACTACCGAGTGGGGAGCAAGGCGACAGCGGAGGACCTCACGAGCGAGACCTTTCTGCGGGCCCTGCGCCGGATCGGCACCTTCACCTGGCAGGGCCGTGACTTCGGCGCCTGGCTGGTCACGATCGCCCGCAATCTTGTCGCCGACCACTTCAAGTCGAGCCGCTTCCGCCTGGAAGTGACCACCGGCGAGATGCTCGACGCCAACGAGGTCGCTCGCTCCCCCGAGGACTCCGTCCTGGAGTCCCTGTCGAATGCGGCACTCCTGGACGCCGTACGCCGCCTCAACCCACAGCAGCAGGAGTGCGTGACCCTGCGCTTCCTCCAGGGCCTCTCGGTCGCCGAGACCGCCCGCGTGATGGGCAAGAACGAGGGTGCGATCAAGACCCTCCAGTACCGGGCCGTGCGCACGCTGGCCCGACTCCTGCCCGAAGACGCCCGCTGAGAACCCGTATCGCCCCTCACCCACCCCGCACACCCCCTCACCCTCAGCGACAATCAACTCACCCTTAGTTGCCGCCTGTTGGCTCTGCGGTCCGATCATCCGTCGTCCGTAACCCAAGTGCTGAGCGGCTCGTTGTGCGGGATACAGGCTCCCTGTGGTCACCTCTGGCCGTCCCCGATCACCCGATCGTGTGGAACTGATCAGAGAGTGCAACCCTCAGGACCCCCTGGGGAGTCGACCGTCATGACGAGAGGAGGTGCCGCCAGTGATCGCGAACGTATCGGCACACCGGCGGGCGAACGCCTTCGCCCAGGCCCTGGAGGAGCAGTCCGACCGGGGCTCGGCGGCCGAGCAGTCCGAAGGCCCGGCGCCGGAACCCACGGACCAGCCCGGCCGGCCCGGTCAGTCCGAGCGGAGCCGGATGCTGTCCCTGGCGACCGGACTCGGCGAGCTGCCCAAGCCGGCGCTGGACCCCGAGGTCAAGGTCGTTCAGCGGGCCCAGCTGGTGGCCGCGATGGAGGCCATGCTGCAGGAGGGCACAGCCGCGGCGGGCGACGCGGTGGAACCTTCGGTGCCCGGGCAGAGGTCGCACCGAGGGCGGGGCGCTCATCGGGCGACCGGCCTGGGGAAGTTGCGACAGCGTTTCCCGAGGTCCCGGCTTTCCAAGGGGCTCGCCGCGGGCGGGCTCACCTTGGGTGTGGCGGCGGGAGCGTTCAGCGGCGTCGCCGCCGCCAGTTCCGACGCCCTGCCCGGTGACTCGCTCTACGGGCTCAAGCGCGGCATGGAGGACCTCAGGCGAGGCATGGCCGACGGCGACAGCGACCGCGGCCGGCTCTACCTCGACCAGGCCTCCACGCGGCTGAGCGAGGCGCGCCGGCTGATCGAGCGCGACCGCTCCGGGCCCCTCGACCACGAGTCCATGGGCGAGATCCGCCGCGCGCTGTCCGGCATGCGGCACGACGCGTCGGAAGGCCACCGGCTGCTGCACGAGGCGTACGAGCGCGACCCCGACTCCCTGGGCCCCATCCAGACGCTCTCGGCCTTCTCCCAGTCGCACCGCGACGCATGGAGTGCGCTGAGCGACCGGCTGCCCGCGCAGCTCGGCGATGTCAGCCGGCAGGTCAGCTCGGTCTTCGACGCCATAGACGAAGAGGTCGATCCGCTGCGCTCGCTGCTGCCGGAGCCCCCCTCGCGGGACGGCACAAGCCGCCGACCGGACTCCGGCCAGTCCTCCACCGGCTCCTCGGGCACGGACAGCCCGACCGCCCCCAGCGCCACCGGCGACTACCCCGACGGCAACCACTCCAGCAGCGGCAACCCCAAGCCGTCCACCTCCGGCACGCAGGACGAGGGCCTGCTCGGCGGCAACACGGGTGGCCTCCTGGAACCACCCAAGGACGACACCAGCACGACCCCGTCCAGCGAGCCCACCACCCCGACCGATCCCGACGTCACCGTCCCACCCCTGCTCCCGGGCCTCCTTCCGGAAGTGCGCGTCGAGGACGAGGACACGAACTAAGTTTCTGCTCCATACGTCGGTGGGGGCGCCCTCTTCGAAGAGGGCGCCCCCACCGACGTATGGAGCCTTCTTCGGCGACGCTCAGAAGAAGACCGACCTGCGCTGCACCAGCAACTTGGCCCCTCCTGTTTGCTGTCCTCGCACTGCTTCGCAGGTTTCGGACAGCTGCGCCGGGCTCCGCCCGGCGGCTCCGGACGACCGGAGTCCGGCCCGTCTGGGCCGCCCGTCAGAAGAAGACCGACCTGCGCTGCACCAGCAATTTGTACAACGTGTGCTGGATCTGCTCCCTGACCTGGTCCGTCAGGTTGAACATCAGCATCGGGTCCTCGGCCGCCTCCGGCGGATAACCATCCGTCGGGATCGGCTCCCCGAACTGAATCGTCCACTTCGTCGGAAGCGGCACCGCACCCAACGGGCCCAGCCACGGGAACGTCGGCGTGATCGGGAAGTACGGGAAACCCAGGAGCCGCGCCAGCGTCTTGGCGTTGCCGATCATCGGGTAGATCTCCTCCGCTCCGACGATCGAGCAGGGGATGATCGGCGTGCCCTGGCGCAGGGCCGTCGACACGAAGCCGCCGCGGCCGAAGCGCTGGAGTTTGTACCGGTCGCCGAACGGTTTGCCGATGCCCTTGAAGCCCTCCGGCATCACGCCGACCAGCTCGCCGCGCTGCAGCAGCCGTTCCGCGTCCTCCGCGCACGCGAGCGTGTGACCTGCCTTGCGGGCCAGCTCGTTGACCACCGGCAGCATGAACACCAGGTCCGCGGCCAGCAGGCGGAGATGGCGGCCGTCGGGGTGGTTGTCGTGCACCGCGACCTGCATCATCAGGCCGTCCAGCGGCAGCGTCCCGGAGTGGTTGGAGACGATCAGCGCCCCGCCCTCGGACGGGATGTTCTCGATGCCCTTCACCTCGACGCGGAAGTACTTCTCGTAGACCGGCCGCAGCATCGACATCAGGACCTGGTCGGTGAGCTCCTGGTCGTAACCGAAGTCGTCGACCTCGTAGTCGCCCGTCAGCCGCCGCCGCAGGAAGGCCAGACCACCCGCGATGCGCTGATCCCAGCCGCCGCCCTGCCGCTCCGGCGGGGACGTCGGTTCCTCAGGCGTATCCGGCACATCTGTCACAGGAACATCATCCTGCAGAATCGTTCGGCCAGGCAGGGGCTGGACCTCACGTACCCCCGCGGGCTCACCCTTGAGCCGGCTCCCCGCACCACGGCGCCGCGGCGGCCGGTGCGCGGCGCTCCCACGGGACCGGTCGTCGTCGAACGGAATGACCTTGGCGTCCGCCATCGTTGATGCGCTCCTCAGTTGGCGCTCTGCGTCGGGGGGTGGCCACCGCCCAGGAGGGACAGCCCGGCGATCCGGTCGACGGCCCCCGCAAGGGTCTCCGGCGGCAGGAGTCCGGGTCCGCGGCTGCGCGCGAAATCCGCGAAGGTCTCCGCAGTTGTGTACTTCGGCCGGAAGCCCAGCGTCTCGCGCATCTGGTTGGTCGCCACGACCCGGCCATGGGTGAGCAGCCGCAGCTGCTCGGGCGAGAAATCCGTCATACCCAGCGTACGCACTGCCGTGCCCACCCAGCTGACCGCGGGCAGCAGCAGCGGCACCGTGGGCCGGCCGAGCCTGCGCGCGCACTGCGAGAGCAGCAGGACCCCGTCGCCGGCGATGTTGAACGTCCCGCTGTTGAGCGTCCCGCGCTCCGGCTCGTGCGAGGCGATCCGCAGCACGTCGATCACATCGTCCTCGTGGACGAACTGCAGCCGCGGGTCGTAGCCGAACACGGTCGGCAGCACGGGCAGCGAGAAGTACGCGGCGAGCGGCGAATCCGCGCTCGGCCCGAGGATGTTCGCGAACCTCAGCACGCACACGGCCACATCGGGCCGACGCCGCGCGAAGCCGCGTACATACCCCTCGACCTCGACCGTGTCCTTCGCGAAGCCACCGCTGGGCAGCGACTTGGGTGACGTCGTCTCGGTGAACACGGCTGGATCGCGGGGCGCCGACCCGTACACGTTCGTACTGGACTTCACGACCAGCCGCTTGACCGACGGGGACTTCTGGCAGGCGCCGAGGAGCTGCATGGTGCCGATGACGTTGGTCTCCTTGACCGAGGTCCGGCTGCCGCTGCCCAGCGGAGTGCCCGTGACGTCCATGTGCACGACCGTGTCGACGGAGTACTCGGCGAGCAGGCGCGCGATCGTGGGCTGCCTTATGTCGGCCCGTACGAAATCGGCTCCGCCCAGGTGGTGTTCGGGCTGGACCGCGTCCACGGCGACCACCCGGTCCACCTCGGGGTCACGCTGGATCCGCCGTACGAAACGGCCCCCGAGCTGCCGGGCCGCTCCGGTCACGAGCACGACCTTCCCCAAGATCAGCGCCTTCCTTCCAGCCCTAGGTGGCTTCCTGCTCGTACTGTGCCGCGTTCCCCGTGGCCGCCCACGTTAGCGGGTCGATGTTGCGCTGCGGTGACCACTCGATGCACGAAGTCACGACGGACGCGGACGTACGACCGGACCAAGCCAACGTCGTACGACCAGACCGCGCCAGCCGGGTATGGCTGTGGCCCCCCACCGACGGGTGGGAGGCCACAGAGCGCCTGCTTGTAGCAGCGGCGCGCAACACCGTGGGCACGGTCGTGGGGGTGGATCCGCCGGGGCGGGTTCATGGCCCTACGACCTGCTGCCTACTTCTTGTTGCGACGCTGAACGCGCGTGCGCTTGAGCAGCTTGCGGTGCTTCTTCTTCGCCATCCGCTTACGCCGCTTCTTGATAACAGAGCCCACGACTACCCTCGCTCACTTCTCGGACAACCCCCGCAGCAGCGGGGACAATCACTCGGTGCGGGGCTGCATTGGGGCCCACACGACCTACGGGGGGCCAGCCTACCCCGACAGAGCTCCGAGCTTGTAATCGAGGTGATCCGGAGGGAAACCGGAGACGACCGCGAAGGCCGTCACCGGCATCCACCGGAGTCGCCGTCAGGCGGTTTCCACCCCCACGTAGGACTCGCGAAGGTACTCGTGAACCGCTTGCTCCGGGACTCGGAATGACCTCCCGACCCGGATCGCGGGCAGATGACCGCTGTGCACCAGCCGGTACACGGTCAT
This sequence comes from Streptomyces vastus, assembly GCF_039532825.1. Lineage (NCBI taxonomy): Bacteria > Bacillati > Actinomycetota > Actinomycetes > Kitasatosporales > Streptomycetaceae > Streptomyces > Streptomyces vastus. Next base: position 4,408 of record NZ_BAAASJ010000041.1, on the reverse strand, counting down.
CTTCGACACTCGCATCACCGAGGCGACTTCCGCCACGGTTAGGAACTGAACCTCGTTCAGAGGCCTCTCGCCAGCAGCCATGACACACCTGAACCTTCCGCACTCGACGGTCACCGGCTTCCCCTTCCGGTGACACTTCGTCGTTGCGTGCTCACTCCCCAATGTAGGGGCGGGTGATGCGAGTGGGGAAGAGGGGATGCCATCAGGCGCCTACTGTGACAGACACGCTCGATTGAGTACATAGCGAGTAAGCGGTCGGTAGTAAGCAGACCGCACAGCGTCATCAAGCGGAACGGCGACGGACACCCGCCCCTCCGCCTCCCCGACGAACAGCGCCGGATCGTCCGTATCCCCAAGCCCCATGGCCTCGAACCCCAGCTGACCTGCACCGCAAACCCAGCCATGGTCTCCGATCACCAGTTCCGGGAGAGGGCCGCCGGCCTCCGCAGCGGCGGCCAGCGCGAGTCGAACCGGGAGCGGGGAATGCGAGTGTGCGCCGGGCTCACAACCCGTGGCCCGGGCCCCTGGTTCGCGCACCAGCGCGACACCTTGTACGTAGTCAAGGTTGTGCGTGCGTAGACCGAACCGGGTCGTTATGTCGACACAGCTACCCTGCGCGGGGGTGAGCACGGCACATCCCGCCGCCGACAGGGCGTCCGCGAGAGCGGCGTAGAAACCGAGCAGTCGGTGCGGGTGGCCGGTACCCAGGAGCACCGGGGAACGGTTGCGGGCCGCCACCTGGAGCCGCTCCGCGAAGGCGTCAAGAGCAGCCAACGTCCGCTCAGGGTCGATCACATCGTGGCCCGATGTATGCCGTGGATCGGCTGATACTCCGCACTTGTCCGCCATCAAGGCGACCAAATCCGGTTGTTTCCATGTCCATTCAGGGTCAAGCCCGATCATCACGCGGGGATCGCGGGCCGCGAAGAGCCGATAACTCCGCAGGCTCTGCTCCCGCGAGGTCGCCACAGGCCCGGCCAACCGCGCGGCCAGCAGATGCGCACGCAACGCTCCAGCACTCAACACACAGCGATGCTGGCGCATGTGCCACTGGCGCACGCCCAGAACAGGGAAAAGCCCGCACGGTCGGAGTACAAGGCGGTACACGGCCGTCCGCACCGCTGGAAGCAGGCGGCTACGCCAGCAACCCCCGCAGCGGGAACACGGCCCGCCGAGCCGCGACGATCGCCTGGTCAAGCCGGTCGGCCGGATCGTACCCGTCCTCCCACGCCTTCCAGGCCACCGGCCACCGCCCGTCCGTCATCCGCGCCGGCGCCAACTGCCGCGTACGAGCGAAGACTTCCTGCCGCCATTCCTCAGGGATCCCCGCCTCCGGCGCGATCTCCCGCCCCGCGGCGATGGCGACGAGGTGCGTCCAGGACCGGGGCACCACGTCCACCACCGCGTACCCGCCGCCACCGAGAGCGATCCACCGGCCCTCGGCGTACTCATGCGCCAGCTCATGGCAGGCGACCTGCACCGCCCGCTGCGCATCCAGTGAGACGGCCAGATGAGCCAGCGGATCCTCGAAGTGCGTATCGGCCCCGTGCTGGGTCACCAGCACCTGAGGCCGGAAGTCCGCGATCAGCTCCGGCACCACGGAGTGGAAAGCCCGCAGCCACCCCGCGTCCCCGGTCCCGGCCGGCAACGCCACATTCACCGCGGAGCCCTCCGCGGAGTCCGCTCCCGTCTCCTCCGGCCAGCCGGTCTGCGGAAACAACGTCCGAGGGTGCTCGTGCAAGGAGATCGTGAGCACCCGCGGGTCCTCCCAGAACGCGGCCTGCACCCCGTCGCCGTGATGCACATCCACATCGATGTACGCGACCCGCTCCGCCCCCAGCTCCAACAACCGCGCGATCGCCAGCGACGCGTCGTTGTAGATGCAGAACCCCGAGGCCCCGCCGGGCATCGCATGATGCAGCCCGCCCGCGAAGTTCACCGCGTGCGAGACCTCCCCGCGCCACACGGCCTCGGCCGCGCCCACCGACTGCCCGGCGATCAGCGCGGAGACCTCGTGCATCCCGGCGAAGGTGGGATCGTCCATGGTCCCCAGCCCGTACGACATGTCCGCCGCCCGAGGATCCACGGAGGCGGCCTTGACGGCCTCGACGTAGTCCGCGCGATGCACGAGCCGCAACGTCGACTCCCCGGCCGCCTTCGCCGCGACCACGTCCATCTCACGATCGAGCCCGAAGGCATCGACCAGTCGACGGGTCAACGCCAGCCGGACCGGATCCATCGGGTGATCCGGACCGAAGTCATAGCCCGTTACTGCCTCGTCCCACATCAGCTGTGCGCGGCCGCTCATGCCCGTCACCGTATCGGTCCGGTTGAGGAGCGAACGAACGGGCGTACAGAAGTGTCACCAGCACCAACACCATCGGCACAAGCATCGCCCCCCGGTACGTCCACGCATCGCCCAGGGCCCCGACGAGGGGCGAACCGATCAAGAACCCCACATAGTTGAAGATATTCAGCCGCGCGATGGCAGCATCCGCCGCACCGGGAAACAACCGACCGGCGGCCGCGAAAGTCTGCGGTACGAGCACACACAACCCGAGCCCCAGCAACGTAAAGCCGAGCATCCCGACCCACGCCCCCGGCGCCACCGCCACCACCGCGAACCCCAGGGCCGCGATGATCGACCCCAGCCGTACGACCGCCACGGCTCCGAACCGCCGCACCCCGAAGTCCCCGATGGCCCGCCCGAGCAGCGTCGTGACCATGTAGACGTTGTACGGCACGGTCGCCAGCTGCTCCGAACTGCCCAACACGTCCTGCAGATACTTGGCACTCCAGTTGGAAACCGTCGAGTCCCCGATGTACGCGAAGGTCATCACCAGACACAGCGGCAACAGCAGCTTGAAGGCGACGGGTTGCCCGCCCGCGTCCTTCGGCTTCTCCTCGCTCTCCCCGCCGGGCCTGCCCCCGTCGACGTACCACCGGCTCCCCACCAACGCGGCGGGCAGCAGCACCACGACGACCGGCAGATACGACACGAACAGGTGCAGATCCCAGTGCGCCCCCACCCACGCGAGCGAGGCCCCCACGATCCCGCCCATGCTGTACACAGCGTGAAAGCCGAGCATGATGCTGCGCCCGTACGCGTGCTGAAGGCTGACCCCGAGCATGTTCATGGACGCGTCGAGCGCACCAACGGCCAGCCCGAACGCGGCCAGCGACAGCCCGATCTCCCACAGTCCGTCACCGGCTCCGACACCGAGCAGCGCGAGCAGCACGACGGGCTGCGACCAGCGCAGTACGTGGCTGGGCCTCAGCCGCTTGACCAGCAGCTCCGTGCAGACACTGCCGACACCGGCGAGGACCGGCACAGCGGCGAGAAAGGCGGGCAGCAGGGCGTCGGATATCCCGTACTGGTCCTGGATCGCGGGAATCCGCGTCACCAGCAGCGCAAAGGCCACGCCCTGAGCGAAGAAGCTGAACGCCAACGAGGCCCGGCCGCGCCGCAGCACATCTGTCATGGCCGATCAGCGTACGGGCGCTGCTTACTCGTGGGTAGATGTATTGGAAGATGAATCTTGTTCATCTTCCAGGGGCAGGAGGGGAGCTGCAGGAGACGAGTTTCAGGAGAGGAGCGCGGGCAGTTCCTGCATCTCGCCGAAGAGTCCGGTGGCTCCTGCGAGTCGCTCGGCGGGCGTCATCGCCGTGAACCCGTACACATCCATCCCCGCCGCGACGGCCGCCCGCACCCCTAGCGGACTGTCCTCGACGACAACACACCGCTCCGGCCGGACGCCCATCCGCTCGGCCGCGTGCAGAAACAGATCCGGCGCCGGCTTCCCCCGCCCCACATCCTGCGAACTGAAGATCCGTGCGTCCGCGAACCACTGCTCCAACCCGGTAGCCCGATGCCCCACCCGAATCCGCTCATGACTCCCGGAGGACGCCACGCAGTACGTGACCCCGTCCGCGGCCAGCTTCTCCAGCACCTCTACAGCCCCGGTCACGGGTCCCAACTCCCGCTCGAATGCGGCGAATACGCGCCCATGGAAGACGTCGTCGAAGTCCTCGGGCAACCGCTGACCGGTCCGTTCCAGCACAAGATCGCGTACGCGATGCATGGCGGCGCCCATGTAGTCGCGAAGTGAGTCCTCGTACGAGGTCGGGTGCCCGAGTTCGGTGAGATAGGCGGCGAGCAACTTGTTGGAAATCGGCTCGCTGTCCACGAGCACGCCGTCGTTGTCGAAGATGACGAGGTCATAGCGCATGGGTACGAGCCTAGACGGCTCGGAAAGGGTCATGAAATGCAGAAAACCCCCGAGCCGGTATCCCCGGCCGGGGGTTTTCTCAATTTTTGTTCGGCGGTGTCCTACTCTCCCACAGGGTCCCCCCTGCAGTACCATCGGCGCTGTAAGGCTTAGCTTCCGGGTTCGGAATGTAACCGGGC
>NZ_BAAASJ010000040.1:0-1828 GCF_039532825.1 Streptomyces vastus | reverse complement strand
AACCGCCCCAGTTAAACTACCCATCAGACACTGTCCCCGATCCGGATCACGGACCCGGGTTAGACATCCAGCACGACCAGACTGGTATTTCAACGACGACTCCCCCTGAACTGGCGTCCAGAGTTCACAGTCTCCCAGCTATCCTACACAAGCCGAACCGAACACCAATATCAAACTGTAGTAAAGGTCCCGGGGTCTTTCCGTCCTGCTGCGCGAAACGAGCATCTTTACTCGTAGTGCAATTTCACCGGGCCTATGGTTGAGACAGTCGAGAAGTCGTTACGCCATTCGTGCAGGTCGGAACTTACCCGACAAGGAATTTCGCTACCTTAGGATGGTTATAGTTACCACCGCCGTTTACTGGCGCTTAAGTTCTCAGCTTCGCACACCCGAAAGCGCACTAACCGGTCCCCTTAACGTTCCAGCACCGGGCAGGCGTCAGTCCGTATACCTCGCCTTACGGCTTCGCACGGACCTGTGTTTTTAGTAAACAGTCGCTTCTCGCTGGTCTCTGCGGCCACCCCCAGCTCAAGGAGCAAGTCCTCTCACCAGTGATGGCCCCCCTTCTCCCGAAGTTACGGGGGCATTTTGCCGAGTTCCTTAACCATAGTTCACCCGAACGCCTCGGTATTCTCTACCTGACCACCTGAGTCGGTTTAGGGTACGGGCCGCCATAAAACTCGCTAGAGGCTTTTCTCGACAGCATAGGATCATCCACTTCACCACAATCGGCTCGGCATCAGGTCTCAGCCCCGTGTACGACGGATTTACCTGTCGCACGGCCTACACCCTTACCCCGGGACAACCACCGCCCGGGCTGGACTACCTTCCTGCGTCACCCCATCACTCACCTACTACCAGCTCGGGTCACCGGCTCCACCACTTTCCTTTCCCCGAAGGGTCCGGAACGGCTTCACGGGCTTAGCATCACTGGATTCGATGTCTGACGCTTTACAGCGGGTACCGGAATATCAACCGGTTATCCATCGACTACGCCTGTCGGCCTCGCCTTAGGTCCCGACTTACCCTGGGCAGATCAGCTTGACCCAGGAACCCTTAGTCAATCGGCGCACACGTTTCCCACGTGTGAATCGCTACTCATGCCTGCATTCTCACTCGTGAACCGTCCACCACTCGCTTACACGGCGGCTTCACCCGGCACACGACGCTCCCCTACCCAACCCAGCCTCCGTTGGGAGTATTGCTGGATTGACACGACTTCGGCGGTACGCTTGAGCCCCGCTACATTGTCGGCGCGGAATCACTTGACCAGTGAGCTATTACGCACTCTTTCAAGGGTGGCTGCTTCTAAGCCAACCTCCTGGTTGTCTCTGCGACTCCACATCCTTTCCCACTTAGCGTACGCTTAGGGGCCTTAGTCGATGCTCTGGGCTGTTTCCCTCTCGACCATGGAGCTTATCCCCCACAGTCTCACTGCCGCGCTCTCACTTACCGGCATTCGGAGTTTGGCTAAGGTCAGTAACCCGGTAGGGCCCATCGCCTATCCAGTGCTCTACCTCCGGCAAGAAACACACGACGCTGCACCTAAATGCATTTCGGGGAGAACCAGCTATCACGGAGTTTGATTGGCCTTTCACCCCTAACCACAGGTCATCCCCCAGGTTTTCAACCCTGGTGGGTTCGGTCCTCCACGACCTCTTACAGCCGCTTCAACCTGCCCATGGCTAGATCACTCCGCTTCGGGTCTTGAGCGCGCTACTACACCGCCCTGTTCGGACTCGCTTTCGCTACGGCTCCCCCACACGGGTTAACCTCGCAACACACCGCAAACTCGCAGGCTCATTCTTCAAAAGGCACGCAGTCACGA